>JAUIJO010000120.1 GCA_030431185.1 Gammaproteobacteria bacterium
TCGCCGGAGGCCAAGTACAAGGGCAAGAACTTCATCGACACCGTCGTCTACCGCGGCGGCGACGCCGTCAGCGCGTGGAGCAAGACGCTCGTCGACATGCTCGCCAGCCAGCCCGCCATCGCCGCCCTCGTCGGCGCCGCGCTGGCGCTCGCCTGGGCGGTGACGGGAGGCAGTCTGGCGCGGGCGCAGCAGCGCATGAACGGGACAAGGCCCGAAGGGTGACTGCCTTCACGACGCAAGGCGGACACTGCGCACGGTGCGCTGGTGACGCCGCTACAGGACCGTGTTGACCGCCTGCTGGCCGCCTCTTCACAATCCATCGACGCACTTCAACGCAGGCTGCTGAAGGCGTTTCGCGGCCGTAACAACCAGGCCGCTATATTTGATTTCCGATCCCCCGGACGAAGGAGAACTGTCATGTCTCTCACCAAGCAACCGCCGTCGATGGCACGTACGTTGGGCGTGGCAATCGCCGCCGCCCTGGTCCTTGGCGGCTGCGCCACCTACGACGACGATTTCGCAAGGGTCAATTCCCGCCTCGACCAGCTCGATTCGCAGGTGCAGGGCGCCGCCCAGAGCGCCGAATCCGCGAACCAGTCCGCGCAGCAGGCCAACCAGCGACTGGATTCGCTGGAGAACCGCGTCCAGCAGCTCGAGGGCTCGCCGGGTCGCGTGCCGCGCGGTTGATCGTCGCTGCACGATCAGTGTCGATCGCGTTGAACCACGGACGGGTGGCCCTTGCGGGCCGCCCGTCCCTATCCTGAGCTACCCTTCAGCACAGTGAGCCGCCCCATCCGTACGTCCAAGTCCCCCGCGATCCGCGCCGCCCAGGGCGCGCTGCTGCTGGCGCTGTCCTTTTCGGGCATCGGCCTGGCCAGCGCCCAGGAAGAGGAAGCCACCGCGCCGCCCGCGCCGGAGGTCACCAGCAGCAATCCGAACGACCAGCTTCCGCCCGGCCAGGAAGTCTCCGATACCGTGATCGAGCTCGCCGGCTGGGTGGTCGCCACCCGCGACACCGAAGGCTACCCCTTCGCGATCATGGACAAGGCCGCGGCACAGATCCTCGTGTTCAACGGCAAGGGACGCCTCCTGGGTGCCGCGCCCGGCCTGTTCGGGTCGGCCGTGGGCGATCACTCGGCCCCCGGTGTCGCCGGCCTCGCGCTCCGCGAAATCCCCGGCCGCGACCGCACCACCCCCGCCGGCCGCTTCATCGGCGGTTACGGCCCGTCCATCGACGCCGGGCGCGTCCTGTGGGTGGACTACGACGCTGCGGTCTCCATGCACCCCACGGCGACCGGCGTCCCCGCCGAGAAGCGCCCCGAACGCCTGGCATCGCCCACGCCCGACGACAACCGCATCACCCACGGGTGCATCAACGTCGCGCCCGAGTTCTACGAAGGCATCATCCAGCCGACCTTCGAGAAGGGCGGCGTGTTCTACATCATGCCGGACACGGCATCGCTGGCGGAGACTTTCCCGGAGTTCGCGAAGAGTCGCGAGGGTTCCGGGCCGGAAAGGCACGGCGAAGATTGAATCGCCCCACTCGCAGGCTTCCCTCTCTGCCGCACACCCATGAGCGTATCGGGGTCCAGGGAGGTTGATGCGAGTCCGACGCGATCGCGTCAGTCTTCCAGACCCTTGCACATGAGAATCGCCGACGCCGGACACAGCTCCGAGAACTGCGCAGTCGCGGCAATGGCGGGAGGCACTTCACCCCGCTCCACCTGCCTGTATCCCTGCCGCTCGAAGTAGCCGGCGGCATCGGTGGTGAGCAGGTGCAGCCGGCGCTGGCCGGCGGCGAGCGCCTGCGCTTCGGCGTGTTCCAGCAGTTCCCGGGCGAGGCCACGGCCCTGCCAGGCCGTGGCCACGGCGAGCGAACGGACCAGGGCTTCGCTTCCGTGGAACTCCATGCCGACGATGGCCTGCGGCACGCCGTGGCGCCGGATGCCCCACAGGCGTATCGGGGCGATGGCCAGGTCGGCCGTTGGCAAACCGGCGGCGTCGAGCAGGGCCCTGGCTTCCTCGTCGGCTTCGAACGGCGTGATACGCGGGCGCTTGTGCGCTTCGCGGATGATGCGTTTGTCGAGGATGCGGACCGTCCCAACCATCAGCAGGCGCAGGTCGCGGACGATGTAGTCGGCGAGTTCGGCATCGTCGATGGCGTCCCCGTCGATGTCGAGGCGGAAGCCCTGGCCTTGCAGGCCGCCGCCGTTGCTGAAGTCGATCTCGAAGTCGAACACGACCCGGTGTGGGGCAGGATCGGCGGCGCTCATGGCGTTTGCCTGGGCTTGCCCTGGCTGAAGGCCACGCTGCCGAGGATGATCGCGCCGGCCACGCCCATGGTCAGGGTCAGCGGTTCGTCGAGCAGCCACCAGGCCCAGGCGACGCCGAACAGCGGCACCAGGTAGGTGACGGTGGAAGCGCGGCTGGCGCCGACGCGGGCGATCAGGCGGTAGTACATGACGAAGGCGATGCCGGTGCAGAGCACGCCCAGCAGCGCGGCGCAGAGCCAGGACAGCATGGGGACCGGCGCCCGTGGCCAGTGCATGACGGCCAGCGGCGTCACCAGCAGGGTCGCGCAGCTGAGGGTGGCGGCCGCGACGGCGGCCGGCGGCAGGCCGGTGAGGTGGCGGCGCACCAGGTTGATGCCGATCCCGTAGAGGAAGGCCGCGCCGGCGCCGGCGACGACGGCCATGCCGATGCTGGCGCCGGCGACCTTTCCGCTGGCGAGCACCACCACGCCGGCGAAACCGGCCATCAGGGCGACGGCTCGACGGGTGCCGATGCGTTCGCCGAAGAACAGGAAGCCGATCAGCGCGGTGAACAGCACCGTCATCGCGTTGCTGATGGCACTCACTCCGGCCGGCGCCTGCTGCGCGGCCCAGGCGAACAGCACGAAGGGCACGGCCGAATTGATCAGCGCGATGCCGGCGAGCTTGGGCCACAGGGAGGGCGGGAAATGCGCGCGGGCGCGCCAGAGGAACGGCAGCAGCACGACCGCGCCGAAGCCCAGGCGCACCTCGACCAGGGGGAAGGAACCGAAGTCCGGCGCGGCGACCCGCATGAACAGGAACGAGGCGCCCCAGATCGCACCGAGCACGCACAACTCCAGCGGGGTCTTCCAGTCGCGCGCCGCCGTGTCCACCGGCGAGGCGCCGGCAGCGGGCGCGATCGAATCAACGGGTGCGGCGGCATCGGCGGAGAGCATGAGGGACGAGTCCGATTCGTGGCTGTGTATTTTCGACGTGCGGGGCAATCTACAACAAGCGCATACTTTGCTTCCCAGCCACAAATCATGCTTGAGGCTCCCATGGCATTGCGCGCGGACCTGCTGCCGGCATTGGCGGCGTTCGAATCGGCGGCCCGGCACCAGAACTTTACCCACGCCGCCGAAGAGCTCCACCTGACCGCCAGCGCGGTCAGCCACCACGTCCGCAAGCTGGAATCCCGGCTGGGCGTGAGCCTGTTCCAGCGCCACGCGCGCGGGGTCTCGCTGACCGCCGAGGGCCGCCAGCTCGCCGACGCCGCCAGCACCGCCCTGGCCGACATGGACGGCGTGGTCCACAAGCTGCGCACGCAGGGCGACGAGCAGGCGCGCATCCGCGTCACCACCCTGCACTCGCTGGCGTACACGTGGCTGATCCCCCGGCTGCCGGATTTCAGCCAGCGGCATCCCGACATCCGCCTCAACCTCGACACCGAGATCGCGCTGACCCGGTTCGACGACGGCGGCCCGGACCTGGGCATCCGCCACGGCCCCGGGCACTGGCCGGGCCTGTCGGCGCACCACCTGATGGACGACGAGATGTTCCCGGTGGCGTCCCCGGGCATGCGCGGCTTCGCCGACATCGCCACGCCGGCCGACCTGCTCGGGCAGCGCCTGATCGCCGACCACACGCGGCAGGGCTGGCTGGACTGGTTCCGCGCCGCCGACCTGCGTGGCGCGCGCATCGACGAATACCACACCTTCAGCGACACCTCCGACGCGCTGAGTGCCGCCGCGCACGGACTGGGCGTGTTCCTGGCGCGACAGCGCATCGCCGCACCCTATCTCGCGTCCGGTCGCCTGGCCCGGTTGCCCGGCCCGACCCTCAAGGCGCGCTGGAGCTACTACGTGGTCTACCCGGCGCACCGTCGCCTGCGTCCGGCGGCGGCGACCTTCGTGGACTGGCTGCTGGCGCAGGGCCAGGACTGAACGCCCCCTCCCCGGGGCCCCGCCGATCTGCAAGACTTGCCGCCACCCCACCGCCACCCAAGACCATGTCCCCGAGCAGCAAGGCCCAGCTCCAGATCCATTTCTGCGTCCTGCTGTGGGGGTTCACCGCCATCCTCGGCAAGCTGATCTCGCTGCCGGCGCTGCCGCTGGTGTGGTGGCGCATGCTGCTGGTCGCGCTGGCGCTGGCCCTGGTGCCGAGGGTGTGGCGGGCCCTGCGCGCGATGCCGGCGCGCCTCATGTGGGCCTACGCCGGCGTCGGCACCCTGGTCGCGCTGCACTGGCTGACCTTCTATGGCGCGATCAAGCTGGCGAATGCCTCGGTAGCGGCGACCTGCATCGCGCTGGCGACGGTGTTCACCGCGCTGATCGAACCCTGGCTGGCACGCCGCCGCTTCGCGATGCGCGAGGTGCTGCTGGGCCTGGCGGTGCTGCCCGGCGTCGCGCTGGTGGTGGACGGCGTGCCGGACGACATGCGCATCGGCGTGGTGGTCGGCGCGATATCGGCGGTGTTCGTGGCCTTGTTCGGCTCGCTCAACAAGCGCCTGGTCGACCACGGCGATCCGCTGACCGTGACCGCGCTGGAGCTGGGCGCGGGCACCCTGGCGTTGACCGTGCTCGCACCACTGATGCCTATGATCTTCCCCGCGTTCGCCGGCCCCCTGCTGATCGTGCCGAGCCTCGACGACACCCTGCTGTTGCTGACGCTGTCGCTGGCCTGCACGCTGCTGCCGTTCGCGCTGTCGCTGGTGGCGCTGCGCCACATGAGCGCGTTCGCGGCGCAGCTGGCGGTGAACCTGGAGCCGGTCTACGCGATCGTGCTGGCGATCCTGCTGCTGGACGAACAGCACGAACTCTCGCCGCGTTTCTACCTCGGCGTGGCGATCATCCTGCTGGTGGTGCTGGCCTACCCGCTGCTGCATCGTCCGCGCCGGATCAACCAGCCCGAGGCGCTGGCGGTCGGCGAAGCCAAGGACATCACCGACTGAAGCCTCCCGCCGGCGCCGCATGGCGGCTATGCTTCCCGCATCGCCCCTGGACACGGATCCCGCATGAACCCCGCCACCCAGCACGACATCGGCAAACTGATCCTGCGCGTCACGCTCGGCCTGCTGGTGCTGCTGCACGGCATCGCCAAGCTCAAGGGCGGCATGGGCGGGATCGTGGGCCTGGTCGAATCGCACGGCCTGCCCGGCTTCCTCGCCTACGGCGTGCTCATCGGCGAGGTGCTCGGTCCGCTGATGCTGGTGATCGGCTACCACGCGCGCATCGGCGCGGTGCTGGTCGCGTTGAACATGGTGTTCGCGATCGCGCTGGTGCACATGGGCGAACTCGGCCACTTCAACCGCCAGGGCGGCTGGGCGCTGGAGCTGCAGGCGATGTTCCTGTCGGCCGCGGTCGCGCTCGCCCTGTTCGGCCCCGGCCGCTTCAGCGCCAACCAGCGCTGAGCGACGAAGCCAGGGACCGCCACGCGACCGGGCATGGACCAGTTCCCGCACATCCGCATCCTGATGGGCATGGTCCTGGGCCTGGCCATCACCACGCTGCTGAAGGGCCTGGCGCAGTTCGTCCAGCACCCGGACCGGGAGCGCGTGTACTGGGTGCACATCGGCTGGGCGGTCACCATGTTCGTCCTGCTGGTGCACTTCTGGTGGTGGGAATACGAGCTGGTCAAGGTCAGCGACTGGACGTTCCTGATGTACGGGTTCCTGGTGGGTTACACGGTGCTGTTCTACCTGCTGTGCACCCTGCTGTTCCCCGACGACCTGCGCGAGTACGCCGGGTATCGCGACTACTTCATGTCCCGGCGCGGCTGGTTCTTCGGCCTGATGGCGCTGTCCTACGTCGTCGACCTCGGCGATACGCTGATCAAAGGTCGGGCGTACATGGGCGACCTGGGCAACGAGTACCTGCTCCGCAACGGCGCCTACGTGCTCATGTGCCTGGTCGCGATGCGAACGCGCTCGCAGTGGTTCCATCGCGCGTTCGTCGTGACCGCGCTGCTGTACGAACTCAGCTGGATCTACCGGCTGTACGATCGCCTCTGAATCCCCCGGGACACCCCATGCAACACATCCGTTTCGAACTCGAACCCGACCGCGAGCACGTCGAGCTCAACCAGCTGCTGAAGCTGGCGGGACTGTGCGACAGCGGCGGGATGGGCAAGGCGATCGTCGCCAGCGGCGCGGTCGAGGTGGATGGCGAAGTGGAGTTGCGCAAGACCTGCAAGATCCGGCCGGGCCAGCGCGTGGTGCTTGAAGACGTTGAGATCGAGGTGGTGTCGGGGCAGGCATGAGCCGCGGGGCGGCGTGCCAGGTCCTGGTCACGCGGCCGGGCGGGCCTTGGCAGCGTCGCGCAGCCATGGCACCTCCGGCTGGCGATGGGTTTTGCTTCGCGCCACCCATCCTACGGTCGGGGATGACGAGCATGGGGCGCATGCTTCTGACGCCCCCGGGAAAGGTCACCCGCCCCGACAGGGGCCGAAGCTGTTGTTCTTTGAATCAGCCCCCCGGAAAGAGCTGGATCCCAGCTTTCGCTGGGATGACGAGCAAAGGCGTGGTCCGGACAAGCGCAGCGCATCCGGGCATCGACGTGGCCTTTCTGCGTCCCGGATGCGTGCTTCAGCCTTGGCACACGTCGCGCAGTCACCGCATGTCCGACCGGTAATGGGTTTTGCTTCGCGCTACCCATCCTACGTTCCGGGATGACGGGCGAACGCCATAGCCCCGGGAAGGGTAAGCGCGGCCCATCCGGGCAGCGACATGCTCCCCGACCAGGTCATGGTTGCGGCTTTCGGCCTGGGAACACCTCACGCAGTCACTGCGCATCCCGCCGGCGATGGGTTTTGCTTCACGCCACCCATCCTACGATCCGGGATGACGGCCTGGGCAGGAGCGGCGAAGGACTGACCGATCAGTCGTACTCGGAGAACGGCGATTCCTTGGGGCAGCTCGAGTCCGGGAAGCCGTAGCGCTTCTTCAGGTCCAGGCCGCACTGGCCCATGTCGGCGACCTGCTCGCCCTCGGTGGTGCAGAGCATGTCGTAGTCGCGGAAGAACGAGTCCTTGCGGCGCACGAAGGCTTCGCCGCATTTGCGGCCCAGGCGGATCCGGTCGAGGTCGTCCTCGGCGGCATTGCGTCCCGACAGCCCGAAGCGCGCCAGTTCCTCGGCGGTCAGCAGGCGCAGGCTGCGGTTGGGTACGGTCATCATCAGGTCGGCGATCGCGATGGCGGCGCCATTGCGCTGCAGGTACTGGCTCATCTGGGTGTGCACCTCGCGCAGCTCCTGGTTGAGCTCGGCGCGCGAGGTCGCCTTGGAGCCGATCCGCAGCATCCGGTGGATCCCGACCGGACCGGACACCAGGCGCGTGTCGCCGGCCGCGAGGATCAGCACGCAGGAACTGTGGCAGACCGAGTCCTCGCGCACCCAGACCATCCAGCCCGACTCGGCCATGGCATCGCCGGCCTTGATGCCCTCCTCGACCTGGCCACCGCTCGAATCGATGTCTAGGATCCGCGACTCGATGCCCAGGGTGTCGGCCATGTCGGCGACGCGTTGCACCAGGGCGGTGAAGCCGGCGTCGACCTTGCCGTCGTAACGGAGCCGCACCATGCCGGTCTTCTGGCAGGGCGACATGGTCTTCCATACATGCGAGAAGCCCAGCGAAGAGAGCGGCACGCCATCGCCGCCGTCGGTGTAGTCCCGGTCGCAACTGATCGAGGCCTTGCCCGCCGTCACCGGCATCGGGGTCCAGTCGATCTCGGCCGGCGTTTCGTCGTAGGCGGCCGGGGGCACGTCCCCGGGCTCGGGCATCTCAACGACGGTGGCGCCGAAGTCGCTCCGGGGGCTCTTCAGCACCGCGCCCACGTCCGCGGGCGTCGCCGCGGGTTGCGCGTCGGCCACGGTATGCGTGCCTTCCACCGGCGCCTGCGGCGAACAGGCCGCGGCCAGCAGACAGGTCGCCAGCAGGAACGTCGATTTCGGAGTGAGGCGCATGCAGACCATTCGGGAAAGTGGGAACGCGGTCATGCCCGGACCGCGATTCCAGTCTAGGGGGACCCGGCGTCGGTGTGTTCAACACAGGGTGAACACGGGGCGGGCCGGCGCCGTCGGCCATGCGGACGGTTCAGGCCCGGTCAGGACCGCGCCGGGTGCCGCCAGGACGGCATGCGGGGATGCACGCCGCGCCTGGATCCACGCGCCTTGTCGAATCCCGGGCCCCTGGGCCGTCGACAGGGTGCAGGCGGGGGACAACCCCCCGCGTTCCACCAGGAGACCGTCATGCGCGTCATCGTCATCGTCAAGGCCACCGCCGATTCCGAAGCCGGCGTCATGCCCGGCGAACAACTGCTGGCCGACATGGGCCGCTACAACGAAGAACTCGTCCGGGCCGGGATCATGCTCGCCGGCGAAGGGCTGCAGCCTTCCTCGCGCGGCGCGCGGGTCCAGTTCTCCGGCAAGGAGCGCCACGTCATCGACGGTCCGTTCGCCGAGACCCGGGAGCTGGTCGCCGGCTTCTGGCTATGGCAGGTGCGCTCGATGGACGAGGCCATCGAATGGGTCAAGCGTTGCCCGAACCCCATGCCCGGCGACTCGACCATCGAGATCCGTCCCGTGTTCGAAGCCGACGACTTCGGCGAGGCGATGACGCCCGCACTGCGCGAGCAGGAAGACCGCCTGCGCGAGCAACTGGCACGCACGTGAGCGGCGCTCGGCACGGCACGCGGGACCCGACCTCCCGTGCCTTCCTGCATCGGCGGTCCCGGCGGGAACTTCGTCGAGCCTGCAAGGCCTTCACGGACCGCCCCACTTCCCGGCAAGACCGGGACCCACTCCCCCTCCACCCGCACGGGAACCGCACATGGCTTCGAAGATCTTCATCAACCTGCCGGTCAAGGAGCTCGACCGCACGGTCGCCTTCTACGCCGCGCTCGGCTACGCGTTCGACGCCCGGTACACCAACGAGAACGCGACCTGCATGATCGTCGCCGACAACATCCTGGTGATGCTGCTGGTCGAACCGTTCTTCGCCACCTTCACCCCCAAGCCGATCAGCGATGCACGGGCCGCCACCGAGGTGTTGCTGGCGCTGTCGCTGGACAGCCGCGAGGCGGTGGACGCGCTGGTCGCCCGGGCCGTCGCGGCCGGCGCGCGCACGCCGGTCGCCCCCGTGGACCATGGCTTCATGTACCAGCATGGCTACGAAGACCCCGACGGCCACATGTGGGAGCTGTTCCACATGGATGGCACCCCGCCGCAGCCATGAACCGGCACTTGCGC
>JAUIJO010000344.1 GCA_030431185.1 Gammaproteobacteria bacterium
CTCCTGGGTTGGCAGGTGCTCGCAGTGTCAGGTCAGGCCGCCGATGCCCGCCAGACGTGGTAGGGCGAACACGTACGCTCCACCCACGCCACGAGCGACGCATGCCCTCGCAGCCGCGCTTGCAGCGCTGTGTGTAGCCGCCCCCCAAAAACCGCCTGATCCTGAACCAGCCGACCGCTCATCAAGCCGACACGACCAGACCAAAGAGAACCCGCCGACAGGCGCTACCCTGCCGGCGGGTTCGGGGCCGCCCACGATCACCATCAGCGTCGCAGGTCGTCTTGCGAAATCTGTCCTCGGTGGAGGGCCGCCAACCCGACTTCTGCCTCGGCTCCATGGGCGGCCCCGGGCAACACCAGGCTCTGCCGCCGCGCAGGTCGTTCGTGTGGGGCCCCAGCCCCCACGGCGTAGGTCAGCGACAACTACTTCTGCCGGTCGGCCCGCTCCTTGGACTCCTTACGGCGCCAGCTGTCGCCCTGGATGTGGATGATGTCCGCTCGGTGGGTCAGGCGGTCGACCAGCGCCACCGTGCAGGTCGCGTTGGGGAACACCGTCGTCCACTCCTTGAACGCGAGGTTGGTCGTCAGCGCCACCGGACGCCGTAGCTCGTGGCGCCGCGAGATCACCTCGAACAGCAGGTCCGCGGCGCGGTTGTCGTAGCTCAGGTAGCCCAGCTCGTCGATGCACAGCAGCCCCCGGCTGCAGTAGTGCTTCAGCCTACGCTCGAGGCCGCGCGGCGAGTCCTGTGCAGACAGGTCGTTGAGCATCTTCGCCGCCGGCACGTACAGCACCGTGTGGCCTGCGACCGCGGCAGCGTGGGCCAGGTTCTTGAGCAGCATGGTCTTGCCGACGCCATGCGGCCCGAGCAGCAGTACGTTGGCGCCCTCGTTCATGAAGTTGAGCCTCAGGTCGCGCTCGACCAGCGCCCGGTCGATTCGCTTGGGCCAGTTCCAGTCGTAGTCCGCCACCGGCTTGAACGCCCCGATCCGGGCGCGCGAGAGGCGCCGCTCCAGCCCGCGCTTGCTGCGCTCACGGGCCTCGACGCGCCCAAGCTCTTCGAGCAGCTCGACTGGCGACAGGCGCGCCTTGGTCGCCCGTGCGATAAAATCGTCGAGCTGCGAAGCGACGCCGTGCAGACCGAGAGTCGTCAGCTGCTCGAGCAGCTCAGGATGCGGCGTCGCCGCGGTCGTCGGGGTTCGGGATGAGCTCATCGTAGTCCTCCAGGTCGTGTTGGGTGATGTGCAGCTCTTCGAGGTCCGGGCGCTCACGCAGTCGGAGAGGCCCTGGCTTCGGCGGCTCGCCGGCGGCGCGGCGCTGCTGGTCGAGCAGGCGAGCCACCGACGCAGCACGGGGCGTTCCGCGCTGCATCGCGGCATCGATGGCGGCGCCGACGGCCTCCGCGCCGTGCTCCTGCACCAGCTCGAGCAGCTTGCTGGTCTGCGGACCGATAGCCTCGTCGCGGTCAGCCAGGTGCATCAGCAGGGCC
Organism: Gammaproteobacteria bacterium; assembly: GCA_030431185.1. GTDB lineage: Bacteria > Pseudomonadota > Gammaproteobacteria > Xanthomonadales > Xanthomonadaceae > Marilutibacter. The sequence continues at coordinate 1,487 of JAUIJO010000344.1, forward strand.
TCGGCCTCGGGCACCGCTGCGAGTAGCAGCGCGCGCCCGTGCAGCGCCCGCGCCTTGCGCTTGTGCTCAGCGAGGCCAGCCAGGTGCTCGGGCCGGTCGACGACCTGATGACGCGCCCAGCTCCGCGGATGCCGCGCGACCTCCCGGTCGCCGTGCAACACCCGCACGACCGCGTCGCTCACCGAGAGCGTCAGCGGCTCGCCGACCAGCTCATGAGGCACTGAGTAGCGGTTCGTGTCGTAGCGGACGTAGGGTTGCTTGCGCGCGATGGTCGTGCGCACATCGTCGCA
>JAUIJO010000121.1 GCA_030431185.1 Gammaproteobacteria bacterium
CTCGGTAAAGGCACCCTCTTCGTCGATCGCCCGGACGAAGTCCTGCACCACCTGCACGGCCGCCCCGGTGTCGTAGACATCGATCGCGGCGCCGTTGCCGAGTGCGGCCGCCATCGCGTCGTCGTGCTTCTCCAGGTGGCGCTCGATCTCTTCCAGCGCGTCGCGCACGGCGGTCGACGCAATCACCGCCTTGACCGGCAGGCCATAGCGCTTGGCGAATTCCCAGTCGCGCTGGTCGTGCCCCGGCACCGCCATCACCGCGCCGGTGCCGTACCCCATCAGCACGAAGTTGGCGACGTAGACCGGCACTTCCTCGCCGGTGACCGGGTGCACCGCGCGCAGGCCGGTGTACATGCCGCGCTTTTCCTGGGTCTCCAGCTCCGCCTCGGACACGCCGCCCTGGCGCAGTTCGGCGATGAAGTCGGCCAGCGCGGCATTGCCCGCGGCGGCATGCGTCGCCAGCGGATGCTCCGCGGCGACCGACAGGAAGGTGACGCCCATCAGCGTGTCGGGTCGCGTGGTGTAGACCTCCACCGGCGCCACCGGCTTGCCGTCCTCGTCCACCACGTCGAATCGGATCTCCAGGCCCTCGCTGCGGCCGATCCAGTTGCGCTGCATGGTCTTGACCGCCTCCGGCCAGCCCTCCAGCGTGTCGAGCCCGTCCAGCAGCTCCTGCGCGTAGTCGGTGATCTTCAGGAACCACTGCGGGATCTCGCGCTTTTCCACCAGCGCGCCGGTGCGCCAGCCGCGACCGTCGATCACCTGTTCGTTGGCGAGCACGGTCTGGTCGACCGGGTCCCAGTTGACGACCGAGTTCTTGCGGTAGGCCAGGCCCTGCTTCATCAGGCGCACGAACATGCGCTGCTCGTGCACGTAGTAGTCGGGCTGGCAGGTGGCGAACTCGCGCGACCAGTCGATCGCATAACCCATCTGCTGAAGCTGGGCCTTCATGTGCGCGATGTTCGCGTAGGTCCACTTGGCCGGCGCGGTGCGGTTCTTGATCGCGGCGTTCTCCGCCGGCAGGCCGAAGGCGTCCCAGCCCATCGGTTGCAGCACGTTGTGGCCCGTCATGCGCTTGTAGCGGCTGATGACGTCGCTGATCGTGTAGTTGCGCACGTGGCCCATGTGCAGCGCACCGGACGGGTACGGCAGCATCGACAGGCAGTAGTACTTGGGCTTGGCGGACTGTTCGTCCACCTCGAAGGCGCGGGTGTCGGTCCAGTAGCGGCGCGCGGCGTCCTCGACGGACTGCGGTTCGTAGGGACGGATCTCGCTGGCGCTGGCGGCTTCGGTGGACACGGCGGGGACTTCGGGACAGGGGACCGGAAAGACTACCGCAGCGCAGCATGGGCCGCCATCGAAGAAGCCAGGACCTGCCCGTCTCCGGGCGACCCGGGGCCCCTGTCTGGACTTGGCGGCGGGCTGCGGCCATCCTGCGCCCTGGCCCGGGGAGGCGGGCGAAGCACCCCGCACGAGTTCCAGCCCCTCCGCCCTCCGTCCACCTCCATCGTCCCCGGGGAGTCACTGAACCATGCGCACCCTCTTGTTGTTGGCCCTGCTGTCACCCCTGTCCCTGGCGACGGCCCAGGCGGCCACCCCGGCCGGTCCGTCGGCCGTGCACTGCGGCAAGCTGTTCGACGCGCGCAGCGGCAAGGTGCTGGGACCGCATACCCTGCTGGTCCGGGATGGCCGGATCGAGCGCATCGTCAGCGGCGGGAATGCCGACGTGGCGGGTATTCCTTCGATCGACCTGCGCGACCACACCTGCAGCCCCGGCTGGACCGACCTGCACGTGCACATCTACGACCAGTCGAGCCCGCAGGCCTACTCCGAGGGTTTCCGGCTCGACCCGGTCGACTACGCCTTCCGCTCGGTGGGCTATGCGCAGAAGACCCTGCGCGCGGGCTTCACCAGCGTCCGCGACCTGGGCGGCGAGGTCACCCCGCACCTGCGCGACGCGATCAACCAGGGCCTGGTCGATGGGCCGCGCATCTGGGCCGCGGGCACCGCGATCGGCACCACCGGCGGCCACGCCGATCCCACCAACGGCTACAACCACGCCCTGTCCCACCTGATCGGCCCCCCCGGCCCCACCGAAGGCGTGATCAACTCGGTCGACGACGCGCGCCAGGCCGTGCGCCAGCGCTACAAGGAAGGCAGCGACGTCATCAAGATCACCGCCACCGGCGGCGTGCTCTCGTACGCGAAGTCCGGCGACGCGCCGCAGTTCACCGTCGACGAGATCCGTGCGGTGGTGGATACCGCGAAGGACTACGGCTATCGCGTCGCCGCCCATGCGCATGGCGAGGAAGGCATGTACCGCGCGGTCGAGGGTGGCGTGACCAGCATCGAGCACGGCACCTACATGAGCGACCGGGTGATGAAGCTGATGAAGGAGAAAGGCACCTGGTACGTGCCGACCATCTACGCCGGCCGCTTCGTGGCCGACAAGGCGAAGATCGACGGCTACTTCCCCGAGGTGGTGCGTCCCAAGGCCGCCCGCATCGGTTCGTTGATCCAGGACACCGCGGCCAAGGCTTACCGCAACGGCGTCAAGATCGCGTTCGGCACCGACATGGGCGTCGGCCCGCACGGCGACAATGCGCGCGAATTCATCTACATGGTCGAGGCCGGCATCCCGCCCTCGGTCGCGCTGCAGGCCGCGACGGTCCGCGCCGCCGAAGTGCTGGGCGTCGACGACCAGGGCGTGCTGGAGCCGGGCAAGCGCGCCGACGTGATCGCGATGCCGGGCAACCCGGTCGAGGACATCAACGCCGTCATGGCCGTGGACTTCGTGATGAAGGACGGCCGCGTCTACCGCCGCCCGGGCGACGACACGGACGCGGAGTGATGGACGGCGAATGGTTCGGCTACGCCGCGGCCACGCTGACCACGGTCGCGTTCGTGCCGCAGGCGCTCAAGACGATCCGCAGCCGCGACACGCGCAGCCTCTCGCTGGGCATGTACGTGGTGTTCACCGTGGGCATCGGTTTCTGGCTGGCCTATGGCATCCACCTGCAGTCCTGGCCGATGATCGCGTGCAACACGCTCACGCTCGGCCTGGCCGGGACGATCCTCGCGATGAAGCTGCGCTACGGTTGAGGCGCTCGCGCCACGACGGTGGCCGTCCACGCCAGGCAGGCGAACCACAGCACGAAGGCCAGTCGCTGCGCGGCTCCGATGGGGATTTGGCCGGGCAATGCCAGTGCCGCGACCGGCACCAGCAGCGCCGCCAGCGCGACCGGCCCGCGCACGCCACGCAGCGCCGGGGTCCGCCCGGCCCCGAAGGCCAGCAGCAACGCGCCCGGGACGAAGGCCATCCACCACAAGGACCAGCCCGCCGCGTGGCGCCCGTTGGCAGCGGCGCTGACGCTGGAGGGGTCAAGGGGCAGTATCCCCTGCGCGGCGAACGCCAGCGCCGAGAGCAACCACAGCGCCAGTCCCAGCCTGAGCGCCCAGCCCGTGGAATCCAGGCCGCTGCGTGACTGGAACATCACGGCGGCCAACAGCAGGCCGGGCAGCACGAAACCGAGCAGGTTGAACGCCCAGGCGTGCCCATCGTGTCCTGCGCCCAGCAGGGCCGGGGCATGGCGCAGGTGCGAATACCCCTCCAGGCCCGCACCGAAACCCACCACCGCCAGGCAGTGGAGCGCCAGCGCCAGCCACGCCAGGTAGTACGCATGTCGAGCCATGGTGCCGTCTCCTGTCGACGATGGGGAAGCCTGCAATGCCGGCCTGATATGGCCGCCGCAGGCGCCATAATCTACACCGCCCGCCGCGAACGCCGGCGCGCCGTGCGCCCGGCCGGCAGGCCCCGGGATTGGAATGCGGCGTTGCCGCCACCATGTCGGGCGCAACGCTCAATGGAAGCCGCCATGACCCCCGACGCCACCGCAGCCGCCCATGTCTTCGATGCCACCACCGAGGCCTTCGAGACCGATGTATTGCAGAAGTCCCTGCAGACCCCGGTCCTGATCGACTTCTGGGCCGAGTGGTGCGGCCCGTGCAAGACCCTGGGCCCGGTGCTGGAAAAACTCGCCCGCGCCTACAACGGCGCGTTCCTGCTGGCCAAGGTCGACGTCGACAAGGAGCAGCAACTGGCCGCCGCCTTCCAGGTCCGCTCCATCCCGACCCTGTTCCTGGTCAAGGGCGGCCAGGTGGTGGACGCGGTGCCGGGTGCGCTGACCGAAGGCCAGTTGCGCGAGCTGCTGTCCCACCACGGGATCGAGCCCGCCGCCCCCGCCCTGGCGGGCATCCCGGGCGACGACGCGCCGGTCGCGGAGGCCGTGACGGTCGATCCGCAGGCCGAGGTCGCACGCTTGCGCTCGGAAACGGCGGGCGACCCCGGGAACGACGAACTCAAGCTCGACCTCGCGCTGGCCCTGCTCAGGACCGGGGACACCGCCGAAGCCGAATCCCTGCTCAACGGGCTGCCGGCCAACCTGGCCACCGACGACCGCACCGTCAACGCGCGCGCGCGCCTGGGCTTCGCCGCGCTGGTGAAGGACGCGCCGCCGCTGGATGCATTGCGCGCCTCGGTCGAGGCCGCGCCCGGCGATCTCAAGGCACGCCACCTGCTCGGCACCCGCCTGCTGGTGGCCGGCGAAGCCGAGCCGGCGCTGGAGCAGTTCCTCGAGATGCTGGCCCGCGATCGCGACTTCGAGGACGGGCTGCCGCGCAAGGCCCTGATCGACGCATTCCGCGTCATCGACGACAACGCGCTCGTGGGGCGTTATCGCCGCCGGATGTCGTCGCTGTTGTTCTGACGGGAATCGGGAATCGGGAATCGGGAAGGGCATGCCGTCGCCGCTGACCCGGAACCCCCCGGGCGAGCGGCAGGCATGATTGACAATACGCCACCGTATGGCACTCTGGACGCCTGCCCCGCCCTGCTCTCGCGATGAACGCCCGCCTGCTCCGCCTCGCCCTCAACCTCTGGCCGCCGTTCCTGTTCAGCGGCGTCCACGTGCAGCGCATCGACGCCGATTACCGGCATGCGGCGGTGGAGCTTCGCCTCCGCCCCTGGAACCGCAACTACGTTGGCACCCATTTCGGCGGCAGCCTGTTCGCGATGACCGATCCGTTCTGGATGCTGCTGGCGATGAACGCGCTCGGCCGCGAGTACATCGTCTGGGACAAGGCCGGCGAGATCGAGTTCGTCAAACCGGGACGAAGCCACGTGCGGGCCCGGTTCGACCTCGACGACGCCACCCTCCAGGCGCTGCGCGAGGCCACCGCCGGCGGCGACAAGGTGCTGCACTGGTTCGACACCGATGTCATCGACGACGCGGGCGACGTCGTCGCCCGGGTGCGCAAGCAGCTCTACATCCGCCGCAAGAAGCGCGCCCGGCCTGACGCGACCGCTAGCGGCTGACCGGCACCTGCCAGGTGCCGCCCGCCCGCGAGGAATAGGGCTGGAACCCGAGCGCCAGGCCGTCCTCGTCCACCTGCAGCTCGCGCCCGGGACTCCGCAGGGCGGCCGGGCGGACCGCCAGTCGCGCCTCGAGCGGTCGGGCGTCCGGGCCGCGCGACCGGAGCCACAGCAGCGTCGCCATCAGGCGCATCCGCATCACATGGTCCTGGCCGCGACGGTGATAGTCGTCATAGGCCGGCGCCGCGATGGACGTGAGGGCGCAGCCCAGCACGTTGGCCACGCATTCGATCTCGAATCCCCCGGGCGCGGGCGCATGCACGAATGGCAGGTCCCGCGCCAGGCGCTCGGCTGCCGCGTCATCGCAGGCCCTCGCATGGTATTGGGCCATGCGTCCGCGCGTGACCTCGGTGTCGAGGGTGAACGCGGCATGCCAGGGCAGCGGTTCGCTCCCGCGGACGGCACCCGTCGCGATGTAGTCGCTCGCCATCCGGTACTCGCCTTTCATCGCCTCGCAGATCGAGCCTTCAGCGACATCGGGCGCGGCGAACGCGACCTGGCAGGATGGGGGCAGGGGCGTGTCGGGGCCCTGCCCGGCCAGCATGCCGGCGAAGAGGCGGGAGGCATTGTCGTGGACCCTGTCCGCGACCATGCTCACGACAAGCGAATCCGAGTTCGCCACCAGCGGCCGCCATGCCGCCGCCACCTGGCACACCGCATCGAGGCCGCCCTCGACATCGCCCCGGTCGTACAACAGGGCGCCGTAGGTCAGGGCCGCCCGCGGCACGCTGCCCAGGTACGCCGGCAGCGGCGCGTCAATGCGGAGGGGGAAAGCGTTGCGATAGAAGCCATGGCCCCGCAGTGCCGCGACCTGGCCGTGCATCGCCTGCAGGCGTGCTTCCTGCCCGGCCAGTCGGTCCCGGTGCCCGCGCACGTGGGCCAGGCAGTCCTCGTCGAAGCGGCACCAGGCCTCGTCCCGACCGTCTTCGGGGACCAGGAACCCGAAGTCCTCCGCGGCACGGCTGGCGAAATCGCCGACCCTCCCGCCGACCTCCAGCTTCGCCACCTCGGCCTCGAAGCGATGGACGTCGTCCGCCGCGATCGCCTCGACCCGATCCGCAGGCACGTCGTAGCCCATCAGCCAGACGGCGGCGAATGCGTTCTCGCCTTCGCCGGCGGCAGGTGCCTCCATCATCGCCATCGCGGCACGTCGTTCGGCGCTGCGCCCCTGGCTCCGCGCGACCAGGAATACCGCCGTCGTCGCCAGCAGCGCGAACACCAGTGCCCCGCCCACCCATTTGCCCCACTGCGCCATCCCGGCACCCCCTGAAATCCAATTCGCATCAAATGATCGATTTGATCGCCATCCCAGTTTAGCAAGGCGCTCGCCATCGACTGAACAGGGAGGCCTGCCGAGCACGCCCCAGACGCGCCGTTGGCGGTATGCTCGGCTACTCGCAACAGGGGGCGGGAATGTCGTCGCACGCAACCAGCACTGAAATCGGTTCGGTCCCGTTCCCGGAAATCCAGGGATACCGGCTGCTGCGCGTGCTCAACCACGGTTCCGCGTCGACGGTCTACCTGGGCGAACAGGAATCGCTCGCGCGCGAAGTCGCGATCAAGGTGATGCTGCCGCAGGCACTGAGCGACGAAGTCAGCCGGCGGCGCTTCGAGAACGAAGTGCGCACCATCGCCCGGCTCGAGCATCCGCACGTGGTCACCATCCATGAAGTCGGACGCACCAAGGGCGGCCTGCCCTACTACGCCATGCCGTTCATGCCACGCGGCCATCTCGGCCAGCGCAGCTTCCGCAAGCAGGTCGCGGTCGGCGACGAGCGGCGCGTGCTGGAGATCATCCGTGCCCTGATGTCGGCGCTGGAGTACGCGCACGGGCATGGCGTCGTGCATCGCGACGTCAAGGCCGAGAACGTCCTGTTCGACGACTCCGATCGCCCGCTGCTCGCCGACTTCGGCATCGCCCTCCGGCGGGGCTACGGCCCGCGCGTGACCGCCACCGGCATGGCGGTGGGCAGCACCGCCTACATGGCGCCCGAACAGGCGCGCGGCGAGGACGTCGACGGCCGCGCGGACCTCTACAGCCTGTCGGTCCTGTTGTGGGAACTGCTGACCGGGACCCTGCCCTTCCAGGCGTCCGACGCGCTGTCGATGGCGGTCATGCACGCCAAGGACCCGATACCCAAGCTGCCGATGCGCCTGCGCCACTGGCAGCGTTTCATGAACCGCGCGCTGGCCAAGGCACCTTCGGCGCGCTTCCAGGACGTCGCGCAGATGCGCGATGCGATCGAGCGGATCCAGACGCGCAGTGCCGTCCCCGGCGTGGCCTTCATGCATGGCCTCGGGGACCGTTTCCGGCAGCACCGCGTGGCGCTGGCCGCCAGCATCGCGGCACTGGTGGTCGTGGTCCTGCTGGTGGGCCTGCTTCGCGATGGTGGCGATGGGTTCTTCGTCGCCGAGAAACCGGTCGAGCCGGCGCCACCGCCCCCGGACCCGACCGAGTCGATGCTGCGTCCGCTGCCGGAAGCACCGATCCAGGTCGCGCTGGAAAGCGCGCGCCGCCAGCTCGATGCGCGGAACCTGACCGCCCCGGAGGACGACAACGCCTACGCCACACTACTGTCGGCGTGGCAGCTGGAGCCGGACAATCCCAACGTGCACGCCCTGCTGGGCGAACTCGATGGCGCGCTCTCGACGGAACTGCTTGGCCACCTGCAGGCCGGCCGCTTCGATCGCGCCCGCGACTACCAGCAACGCATCGACGGCCTGGAGCGCGAGACCCGTCCGCTGGAGGCGTCGGCGTCGCGCAAGCGGCAGCAGCAGGTCGCGGGCGCGCTGGACGGCCATGTGAGCGAGGCCGTGTCCCGCAACGATCGCGCCACCGCCCGCCGGGTCGCCGCGCTCGCCCCCGACTTCGGCCTGCCTCGAAGCGAGGCCGCGCGGCTGGTCGCCCTCGCCGAATCCCCGGTCGACGACGCGGCGGGCGAAGCCACCCCTGCGACGGGCGGCGGGCACCGCATCGAACACCAGCCGGTGACCGTGGCCGACTACAGCCGCTTCGCCGAAGCCACCGGTCGCAAGCCCGCCCTGTGCCGCGAGCGCGCGTCCCTGCTGCGCGTGCTCGACCCGCGCAACTACAAGGACCCCGGCTTCAGCCAGGATCCCGGGGCACCCGTCGTCTGCGTGTCCATGGCCGACGCCGAGGCCTATGCGCGCTGGCTGGGACGCCGCGACGGCCACCAGTACCGGCTCCCGACCGTGCAGGAATCGGCCACGCGCGCCGCTTCCGTGCCCGGTGGGCGCGCACTGTCGCTGTGGCAGCGCGATTGCGGCAAGGACTGCAACCAGCGCCAGGTCCGGGGCGCCTCCTGGCGCAGCGACCAGGGCGAACGCCTTCTTCAGTCGGACCGCGGTTACGACGACGTGGGCTTCCGCCTGACCCGCACCGACTGAGGTCCCTCGGCGCCGTACTCCGGCGCGTCCGCCGCACGTACAATCCGCGCATGCGCCTCCAGACCCTGCAACGCCTGTTCCTGACGGGCCTCCTGACCCTGCTCCCCCTTTGGCTGACATGGGTGGTGGTCCGTTTCGTCTTCGTGCTGCTGACCGACGCGAGCAAGCCGTTCGTGGGCCCCCTGCTCGAACGGGTCGCCGCCTCGGCGCCGCACACGCTGGGCTGGATGGACGCGCCCTGGGTCATCACCGTGCTGGCGCTGCTGGCGACGATCGGTGTGATCCTGCTGTCGGGGGTCATGGCACGCCGCGTGTTCGGCCAACGGATGCTGCGCTGGGTCGAGTCGATGATCCAGCGCATCCCGTTCGCCAGCACCATCTACGGCAGCGCGCGCAAGCTGCTCGACATCCTGCAGACCAAGCCCGACGGCACCCAGCGCGTGGTCCTGGTCGACTTCCCGCACACCGAGATGAAGTCGATCGGCTTCGTCACCCGGGTGCTCCGGGAGCAGGGCACGGGGCGCGAGCTGGCGGCGGTCTACGTGCCGACCACGCCGAACCCGACCTCCGGCTACCTGGAGATCGTCCCGGTCGAGAAGATCACCCCCACCGACT
>JAUIJO010000122.1 GCA_030431185.1 Gammaproteobacteria bacterium
GCGGCCGGGCGACATCGGCGGGGTGCCAGTGGGAGGGTAAATGGACCCCGACGGTTCTACCTTGTTGCCTGGACTTACTTGGCGGCCTTCGTCGCGGCCTTGGCGGCCTTCTCGACATTGGCCTGGGCGTTCTTGGCGGCCGACTCGAACTGGCCCTTGGCCAGCTCGGCGATCGCTTCGTTGGTCTTCAGCGTGCGGCCGAAGGCTTCCTGGCCCGCGGTCACGGCGCGCTCGACGTTCTCGCGGGCGATCTGCACGCCCTTGGGCCACAGGGCCTTGGCGGCGTCGAAGTCACGGGCTTCGGCGGCTTCGCCGAAGAAAGCGAAGGTGGCGTTGGCGCGGTCTTCGACGGCGGCCATCTGCAGGCCGAACAGGGCCTCGGTGTTCTCCAGCATCAGGCGGCTGGCCTGGGATGCGGTGTCCGCGAACTGGCGCGTCGCGGCAGCGAATTGCTCGTTGAACTGCGTGTACATGACAACATAGGCAGGATGACCGTTCGTTTACGTTCAGGAAAGTACGGTCAGCCGCCTGGGCGTCCGATCGTCGGCGCCCGCGATCAGCCGCGGTAGCGGCAGCCGGAGGTGCAGGTCTCGTGGACGACGACCTCGCTCAGCAGCGGCAGTGCCGGTTTCAGGCGTTCCCAGATCCAGACGGCGAGGCGCTCGCTGGTCGGGTTGTCCAGCCCCTCGATGTCGTTGAGGTAGTGGTGGTCGAGGCGGTCGTAGAGCGGCTGGAATGCTTTCTTGAGGTCGGCAAAATCCATCACCCAGCCCGCGTGCGGGTCGATCTCGCCCGACACGTGCAGCTCGATCCGGAAGGAGTGCCCATGCAGGCGGGCACACTTGTGGCCCTCGGGCACGTGGGGCAGCCGGTGCGCGGCTTCGAGGGTGAATGCCTTGAAGATGTCCATGCGCGTATTGTCCCACGTTGCAGGGGCTCCGCGCCCGCAGGACTGGGCTTGCCAGGGGATTGGGCCTGGGCGCGTGTGAGGGGCAGGAGATGCCAGGCCGGATGCGTCGCGCCCGCCCGGTCGGGGTTCAATTCAAAGCGTATCGGTCGGCACCCGCACCTGGCCGTCCATCAGCACCCGCGCGCTGCGGCTCATGACCGCCTTGGTCACGGTCCACTGGCCATCGCGCTCCACGGCCTCGGCGCCGACCCGCAAGGTCCCGGAGGGGTGGCCGAAGGTGACCGCCGCGCGTGCACCGCCGCCGGCGGCGCGGTTCACGAGCGTGCCGGGGGCCGAGGCCGCCGTGGCGATGGCCACGCTGGCGGTGCCCATCATCGCGTGGTGCAGCTTGCCCATCGACAGGGCGCGCACCAGCAGGTCGACGTCGCCGGCGCCGAGGGTCTTCCCACTCGAGGTGACGTGCTCGCGCGGCGGCGCGACGAAGGCGACCTTCGGCGTGTGTTGGCGCGTCGTGGCCTGGGAGACATCGTCGATCAGCCCCATGCGCACCGCGCCGTGCGCGCGGATGGCCTCGAAACGGGCGAGCGCGGCCTTGTCCTCGTTGATCGCGTCCTGCAGTTCGGTGCCGGTATAACCCAGCGCCGCGGCGTCGATGAAGATGGTCGGGATGCCGGCGTTGATCATCGTCGCCTCCAGGGTGCCGACGCCGGGCACGTCCAGGGTGTCGACCAGCCGTCCCGTCGGGAACATGGCGCCTCCGTCGCCGTCGTCGGAGGGATCGAGGAACTCCAGCTGTATCTCCGCCGCCGGGAAGGTCACGCCGTCGAGTTCGAAGTCGCCGGTCTCCTGCACCTCGCCGTTCGTCATCGGCACGTGGGCGACGATGGTCTTGCCGATGTTCGCCTGCCAGATACGGACCGTGCACGCGCCATCCGCCGGGACCCGGTCCGCGTCCACCAGGCCCTGCGCGATCGCGAACGGCCCCACGGCGGAGGACAGGTTGCCGCAGTTCCCGCTCCAGTCGACGAAGGCGCTGTCGATGGCCACCTGGCCGTAGAGGTAGTCCACGTCATGGCCGGGCACGGCCGACTTCGAGATGATCACGCACTTGCTCGTGCTCGAGGTCGCACCGCCCATGCCGTCGGTGTGCTTGCCGTAGGGATCGGGCGAGCCGATCACCCGCATCAGCAGGGCATCGCGCGCCGGGCCCGGCTCGCGGGCCGCGGCGGGCAGGTCGTCGAGCTTGAAGAACACGCCCTTGGACGTGCCGCCGCGCATGTAGGTGGCGGGGATGCGGAGCTGGGGAAGGTGCGGCATGCGGGTCTCGTCGTTGGAGGCGTCGCCGCGGCGAAGGGCAGCGACGCGATGGCTGCGGTCAGGCGTCGTCGGGAATCTCGGGTTCCACCAGGCGCGCCAGCTGCTCGAGCGACTCCTGCCAACCGAGGTGGCAGAACTCGGTCGGGATCGCGGCGGGGATGCCGGCCTGGATGATCGACAGTTCGGTCCCGCAGGCGACGGGCTTCAGCGCCACGGTCACCTGCATTTCGCCGGGCAGGCCCGGGTCGTCGAACCGGTCGGTGTGGCGGATGCGTTCGCCGGGCACCAGCTCGGTGAAGACCACCGTGAACGCATGGCTGGCACCGGTGCCGAAGTTGGTGAACGACATGCGGTAGCCGCCGCCGACGTTCGGGTCGATCTCGTGGACCTTGCCGGTGAAGCCGAAGGGCGGCAGCCAGCGCTCCAGCGCGCTGGCGTCGAGGAAGGCGCGGTAGATGCGTTCGGCCGGCGCGCGCAGGATGCGGTGCAGGCGCACGGTGCCGGGCTGGGGCGTGTCGGACATGGTCGTTCTCCTGTCGTTTCGTGGGGTCTCGAGGATCCGACGAACGGATCAGGCCGCTTTCGACGCCTCCAGGAAATCCTGCGCGAACCGCTGCAGGACGCCACCGGCCTCGTAGATCGACACCTCCTCGGCGGTGTCCAGGCGGCAGGTCACCGGGACTTCCACGGTCTCGCCGTCCCGACGGTGGATGACGAGGGACAGGGTCGCGCGCGGGGTGCGCTCGCCGACCACGTCGAAGGTCTCGGTGCCATCGATGCCCAGCGTTTCCCGTGTCGTGCCGGGCTGGAATTCCAGCGGCAGCACGCCCATGCCGATCAGGTTGGTGCGGTGGATGCGTTCGAAGCCCTCCGCCGCGATCGCCTCCACGCCGGCCAGGCGCACGCCCTTGGCGGCCCAGTCGCGCGACGAACCCTGCCCGTAGTCGGCGCCGGCGATGATGATCAGCGGTTGCTTGCGCTGCATGTAGGTCTCGATCGCCTCCCACATGCGGGTGACCTCGCCCTCGGGCTCGATCCTCGCCAGCGAGCCCTGCCGCACGTTGCCTTCGTCGTCGCGCACCATCTCGTTGAGCAGCTTGGGGTTGGCGAAGGTCGCGCGCTGCGCGGTCAGGTGGTCGCCGCGATGGGTGGCGTAGGAATTGAAGTCCTCTTCCGGCAGGCCCATCTTCGCCAGGTACTCGCCGGCCGCGCTGCTGGCGAGGATCGCGTTGGACGGCGACAGGTGGTCGGTGGTGATGTTGTCGCCCAGCACGGCGAGCGGGCGCATGCCGGTGAGCGAGCGCTCGCCGGCCAGTGCGCCTTCCCAGTACGGCGGGCGGCGGATGTAGGTGCTCTTCTCGCGCCAGTCGTAGAGCGGGCTGATGTCGCCGATGCGCTGCAGCCTGGCCGCGAACATGGGGTCGTAGACCTGGCGGAACTGTTCGGGCTTGACGCTCTGCTTGACGATCGCGTCGATCTCCTCGTCGCTGGGCCAGATGTCCTTCAAGGTGACGGGGTTGCCCTCGGCGTCGATCCCGAGCACGTCCTTCTCGATGTCGAAACGCACCGTGCCGGCGATCGCGTATGCCACCACCAGCGGCGGCGAGGCGAGGAAGGCCTGCTTCGCGTACGGATGGATACGGCCGTCGAAGTTACGGTTTCCCGACAGCACGGCGGTCGCGTACAGGTCGCGTTCGATCACTTCCTTCTGGATCGCCGGATCGAGGGCGCCGCTCATGCCGTTGCAGGTGGTGCAGGCGAAACCGACGATCCCGAAGCCCAGTTCCTCGAGCTCCGACAGCAGGTTCGCGTCCTCGAGGTACAGCTGCACGGCCTTGGATCCCGGCGCCAGCGACGACTTCACCCAGGGTTTGCGGGTCAGGCCACGCGCATTGGCGTTGCGCGCCAGCAGGCCGGCGGCGATGACGTTGCGGGGATTGCTGGTGTTGGTGCAGCTGGTGATGGCGGCGATGATCACCGCACCGTCGGGCATCTGCCCGGGAGCGTCCTCCCACTTCGAGGCGATGCCGCGCGCGGCGAGGTCCGAGGTCGGCAGGCGCTTGTGCGGGTTGGACGGGCCGGCCATGTTGCGGGTGACCGTGGACAGGTCGAAGTGCAGCGTGCGCTCGTATTCGGCGTGCTCCAGCGCATCGGCCCAGAGGCCGGTTTCCTTCGCATAGGTCTCGACCAGCTTGACCCGTGCGTCATCGCGTCCGGTCAGGCGCAGGTAGTCGAGGGTCATGTCGTCGATGAAGAACATCGCCGCGGTCGCGCCATACTCGGGTGCCATGTTGGAGATCGTCGCGCGGTCGCCCAGGGTCAGCGCGGCAGCGCCTTCGCCGCGGAATTCCAGGTAGGAGCCGACCACCTTCGAGGCGCGCAGGAACTCGGTCAAGGCCAGCACCACGTCGGTGGCGGTGATGCCGGGGCCGGGCCGGCCCGACAGCTCCACGCCGACGATCTCGGGCAGCCGCATCCACGACGCGCGGCCGAGCATCACGCTCTCGGCCTCGAGGCCGCCCACGCCGATCGCGATCACGCCCAGCGCATCCACGTGCGGCGTGTGGCTGTCGGTGCCGACCAGGGTGTCGGGGTACGCGACGCCGTCGACGGCATGCACCACCGGCGACATCCGCTCCAGGTTGATCTGGTGCATGATCCCGTTGCCCGGCGGGATCACGTCGACGTTGCGGAACGCTTTCGCGGTCCAGTTGATGAAGTGGAAGCGATCCTCGTTGCGACGGTCCTCGATGGCGCGATTGCGCGCGAAGGCATCCTTGTCGAAGCCGGGCGACTCCACCGCCAGCGAGTGATCGACGATCAGCTGCGTCGGCACGACCGGATTGACCTGCGCCGGGTCGCCGCCTTTCTCCGCGATCGCGTCGCGCAGGCCGGCCAGGTCGACCAGGGCGGTCTGGCCGAGGATGTCGTGGCAGACCACCCGGGCCGGAAACCAGGGGAAGTCCAGGTCGCGGCGGCGCTCGATCAGCTGGCCCAGTGCGGCCTCCAGCAGGCCGGGGTCGCAGCGCCGCACCAGGTTCTCCGCATGCACGCGGGAGGTGTAGGGCAGGGTCGCCCAGGCGCCGGGCTGGATCGCCTCGACGGCCTCGCGGGCGTCGAAGTAGTCGAAGTCGGTGCCGGGGAGTGGCTTGCGATGATCGGTGTTCATGGCGGGCTCGACGATGGCTGGGCCGCGTCGACGGCTGCGACGCGGCGGGATGGGGAGGGACGTCGCCGCACGCCGTCGGGCGGGCGGAAGCCGGCCGGGCGTGGGGCTGTCGGCGTCGGATGGAAGGGCGAACGCCCGATTTTAACGTGCCCTGCGCTCCGGGACTCCAACGCGGTCCCAATGCCGCCCGCGCTGCGCGGACGTTTTGTTGTGTTGCAGCAAATGCCAGGCGGCGGTGCACCGTCGAAGCAGCGCCGGCACGGCCCCGTGGCCCTCGGCTTTCCCGTGGCAGGTCAATGACTTGGGGGCAGCCGACACGTCCGGCGCGCGGCACGCGACAGAGGTTCCGCCGGCGGTCTGCCACCGCACCGGGCGGCGCGTGCGTCTCAATTTGACAGCGCTGCCATTTTGCGGAACGGTACGCCGCACAGCCGGTGCCGCCGACAGGGCACCGATCGTTCCAGGGTTCCGGGGAGGGGCAGGTTTGAAGACGTCAGCAATCAGGAAGACAGCATCCGCGCGGGGCCCGCTGGCCCTGGCGCTCGCCCTCGCGCTGGGCGCGACGGCCTGTTCGGGCGCCCCGGAGGCCCCCGACACCGTGTCCCAGGCCCCGGCCCCGGACGCGCAGCCCTGGCCGGCGGTCGAATGGCCGTTCGCCACCGACCCGGCGCTGGAATCCCGCATCGAGGCCCTGATGGCCGAGATGTCCGTGGAAGACAAGGTCGGCCAGCTGATCCAGGGCGACATCGGCACCATCACGCCGGAAGACGTGCGCAAGTACCGCATCGGCTCGATCCTGGCCGGCGGCAATTCCGATCCGGGCGGGAAGTACAACGCGGCGCCGGCGGACTGGCTGGCCCTGTCGGATGCGTTCTACGAGGCCTCCATGGATACCCGCGACGGGGGCGTCGCGATCCCGGTGATCTTCGGCATCGACGCGGTGCACGGCCAGAGCAACATCGTCGGGGCGACCCTGTTCCCGCACAACATCGGCCTGGGCGCCACGCGCAACCCGGAGCTGATGCGCCGGATCGGCCGCGTCACCGCCGTCGAGACCCGCGTCACCGGCATGGAATGGGCCTTCGCGCCGACCGTCGCCGTGCCGCAGGACGACCGCTGGGGACGCACCTACGAGGGCTACTCCGAATCACCGGACGTGGTCGCGTCCTTCGCGCCCGCCGTGGTCGAAGGCCTGCAGGGCAAGGTCGGCGAGCCCGGCTTCCTCGACGGCGAGCACGTGATCGTTTCGGTGAAGCATTTCGTCGGCGATGGCGGCACCAGCGACGGCAAGGACCAGGGCGACACCGCGGTCAGCGAGGCCGAACTGGCCCGCATCCATGGTGCCGGCTATCCACCGGCGATCGCCGCCGGCGCCCAGTCGGTGATGGCCTCCTTCAACAGCTTCAACGGCCTGAAGATGCACGGCAACAAGCACCTGCTGACCGACGTGCTGAAGGGCCGCATGCAGTTCGGCGGCTTCGTGGTCGGCGACTGGAACGGCCATGGGCAGGTCGAAGGCTGCAGCAACGACGACTGTCCCGCGACCTTCAATGCCGGGCTCGACATGCCCATGGCGCCCGACAGCTGGAAGGGCATGTACGAGAGCACCCTCGCCGCGGCGAAGTCGGGGGAGATCCCGATGTCGCGCATCGACGACGCGGTCGCCCGCATCCTGCGCGTCAAGATGCGGCTGGGCCTGTTCGAGGCCGGCAAGCCGTCCGCGCGCCCGCTCGGTGGCAAGTACGAACTGCTCGGCTCCGACGAACATCGCGAGGTGGCCCGCCAGGCCGTGCGCGAGTCCCTGGTGCTGCTCAAGAACAACGGCGGGATCCTGCCCCTGGCGCCCGGCCAGACCCTGCTGGTCGCCGGTGATGGCGCCGACAACATGACCAAGCAGGCCGGGGGCTGGACCCTCAGCTGGCAGGGCACGGGCACGACGCGCGCGGACTTCCCGAACGCGACCACGATCTTCGAAGGCATCCGCGACCAGGCGCAGGCGGCGGGCGGCAATGCCGTGCTGTCGGTCGACGGCCGCTACCAGGACAAGCCCGACGTGGCCATCGTCGTGTTCGGCGAGGATCCCTACGCCGAGTTCCAGGGCGACATCCCGAACCTGCTGTACCGCTCCGGCGACACCGCCGACCTCGAGCTGCTCAAGCGCCTGAAGGCCGATGGCATCCCGGTGGTCTCGGTGTTCATCAGCGGCCGGCCCTTGTGGATGAACCGCGAGATCAACGTCTCCGATGCCTTCGTCGCCGCATGGCTGCCGGGCTCCGAAGGCGAGGGGATCGCCGACGTCCTGCTGCGCGACGCCGCCGGCAAGGTGCAGCACGACTTCAAGGGCACCTTGTCCTTCAGCTGGCCGCGCACCGCGGCGCAGTACGCCAACAATGTCGGCCAGGACGGCTACGACCCGTTGTTCGCCTTCGGTTACGGCCTGACCTACGCCGCGCCGCAGGACCTGGCGGCGCTGCCGGAGGAATCGGGCGTCGCGGACGATACCGGCAAGCAGGGCCTCTGGTTCGCGCGGGGCACGCCGTCGCTGGGCGTGATGCAGGCCTTCGAAGGCGCCGATGGCACCCGGCAGTCCATACACGACCTGCCGGCGGCGCTGCCCGATGGCAGCTTGCGGATGACCAGCGTCGACCACGGCGCCCAGGAGGACGCACGCCGCATCGAGTGGACCGGTCCGGGCAGCTGGCGCCTCGACCTCAACACCGCGACCGACATCTCGCGCGAGAGCAATGGCGACCTCGTCCTGCAGGTCGCCGCCCGCATCGACAAGGCGCCGGCGGGCGAGGTGCGCATCGGGGCCGGCTGCGGCGAGGCCTGCCTGGGCGAAGTGGCGGTGGGCGAGTGGCTGCGCACGCTGCCGGTCGACCAGTGGACGACGATGGCGGTCCCGCTCAAGTGCCTGGCCGGGGCGGGTGCCGACATGGAGAAGATCTCGATGCCGCTTCGCATCACCTCCGACGGTGCCATGGCCCTGTCGGTGACGCGCGTGTCGCTGGAGTCCGTGAACGAAGCCGAGCACACGCTGCGCTGCTCGCCGTGAGGCGGGAGCGCAGGGACGCGGGCGCCATCGCCCGCTGAGCGACGCGCCGGTGGCAGGGGGCCCCGGCGCCGCTCCACGGACGCGCGAGACCGCGCCTCCGCCGCATTGAACGAACCGAAGCATCCAAGGGGATACCGTGAAGCTTGAACCACTGGACCTGGCGATCGTCATCGCCTACCTGGTCGGAATATTCGTCCTCGCGCAATGGGTCTCGCGCGAGAAGGCCGGCCACAAGAAGTCGGCCAACGACTACTTCCTCGCCAGCAAATCCCTGCCCTGGTGGGCGATCGGCGCATCGTTGATCGCCGCCAACATCTCGGCCGAGCAGATCATCGGGATGTCGGGGTCGGGTTATGCACTGGGCCTGGCCATCGCCTCCTACGAGTGGATGGCCGCCGCGACCCTCATCCTCGTCGCCAAGTTCTTCCTGCCGGTGTTCCTGCGCAATGGCATCCACACGATGCCGCAGTTCCTCGACAAGCGCTACGGCGGCAACATCCGCACGCTGATGGCGGTGTTCTGGCTGGGCCTGTACGTGTTCGTCAACCTGACCTCGGTGCTGTGGCTGGGCTCGCTGGCGATCGCCCACGTGGCCGGCATCGACCAGGTGTACGCGCTGGTCGGCCTGGCCCTGTTCGCGATGGCCTACCAGCTCTACGGCGGCCTGAAGGCGGTCGCGCTGACCGACATCGTGCAGGTCGTGCTGCTGGTGGGCGGCGGCCTGCTGCTGGCCTGGATCGCACTCGACCGCGTGGCGGGGGGCACCGGTGCGTGGGCCGGATTCCAGCGCCTGATGGCCGAGAGCCCGGGCCACTTCCACATGATCCTCAAGCCCGACAATCCCTTCTACAAGGACCTGCCGGGCCTGAGCGTGCTGATCGGCGGCATGTGGATCATGAATGTCAGCTACTGGGGCTTCAACCAGTACATCATCCAGCGCGCGCTGGCGGCGAAGGACATCGCCGAGGCGCAGAAGGGCCTGATGTT
>JAUIJO010000123.1 GCA_030431185.1 Gammaproteobacteria bacterium
AGCCGTCGAGCTGCATGACGCGGAGAGCCGCACCCAGGCCATCCAGGGCAGCATCAGCACCCACGACCGCCACAACCAGGGCAAGCGCGACAGCCGCTGAACCCGACGGCCGGTGCCCGGGCAGCGCGAAGCAGGGGCCCGCGGGCGCCTGGCGGCGCCGCGCTGCTAGACTCCCGGGGCAGGGACGGAGTCCTGGCCTGTCATCCCGGGCATGGCGCCGCCCGCCGTGACCGCATGCACCGGCGAAGGCGAGGCGCGCCATCCGCATGCGTTTCGCGGGATCCCTGCATCGATCGCCACTGGAGTCGACATGACGCGCCGCTTCGCCCTGCTCGCCTGCCTCCTGCTGTCCATCGTGGTGCTTCCAGGGCCCGTCCTCGCCGCACAGGACATCGCCAAGGCGCTGGCGGCCCCCGAGGCCAAGCCCGAAGCGCCCCAGGCGATCCCCCTTGCGGACATCCCGACGCGGGCCGACGCCGACGAGCGCTTCGCGGAGACGGTGATCGCGCAGGCCAATACTCCCGGCCCGGTCGCATCACTGGCGCAGCGCCTGGACGCGATCGGCCGCTCCGCCCGGCAGAAGACCCAGCTGGCCGCGACCCAGGACCTCGACACCCTGCCCGTGTTGCGACTGGAGAGCCTGGACCGCCACTGGAGCTTCGACGATCGCCTGTTCGAGCGCTGGCGCGCAGACCTCAAGGAGGCGAGCACGCCGTTCGTGACCTCCGCCGCCGAGATCGCCGCGCGGCGTGCCGCCTGGGAAGCCACCCTCAAGGCCGACGATGACGGCCACTTGCCGGACGCCCTGTCGGGGCTCGCCAAACAGGTACTGGACTACCTGGCCCGCGCCGAGGCCGCGTTGTCGCCGCCGATGCAGGAATACATCCAGCTGGGACGCCGGGCGAACGCCGTCGAAGCACAGATAGACGCCGGTCGCGCCGGCGTGGCGGCCGCGATCGCCGACATCGACCGGCGTCTCTTCCATGTCGACGCCCCGCCGATCTGGCGACTGCCCGCCGCGCCGACGGCCACCGACGGCCGCGTGTCGGCGATCGAGACCGGCTGGCAGATCGAGACCGATTTCGCCAGGCAGTACAGCGCGTCCAACGTCGACAACCAGCGCTTGATGAACCTCATGCAGCTGCTGTTGCTGCCGCTCCTGGCCTGGCTGAGCTACTACTACCGCAAGCAGCGCGGCCCGCTCCCGACCAGCAGCATCGGCGCGAGCGCGCAGGACTCCCTGCTGGAAGCATCCGAGGGCGTCCTCCACCGCCCCGTATCGGCGTGGTTGCTGTTGTCGATGATGGCGGTACTGCTGTTCGAGCCCGACGCGCCCCTGATCCTGCACCAGATTGTCATGTTCGCGGCACTGGTGCCCACGCTCCGGCTGCTGCCCCCGCGTGTCTTCGAGCTGTTCGGACCCTGGCCCTATGCCGCGACGGGCCTCTACCTGCTCGAGCACCTGGGCGTGTTGTTCATGGACAACCCCCTCGCCTACCGCCTGTACAGCCTGTCGGTGACCCTGCTGGCGATGGTGGTGACCCTGTGGTTGCTGTGGCGCTCGCGGCACAAGGCGTCCGACCTCGGACTGCAGGGCAAGGCGCGTTCGTCCATCCACGTGGTGGCCTGGACGGGCGTCGCGATGCTGGCGATCTCCGCGCTGGCCAACATCTTCGGCAACGTGTCCCTGGCCGAGATGCTCACCGGCGGCCTGCTCGACAGCGGCTACATGGCCCTGATGCTGTATGCGGCCGTCGCGGTGTTCCTGGCACTGCTGCGGCTCACGTTCGCCCAGCCGGGGCTGTCGAAGCTGCGCATGCTGCGGCAGGACGGCGGCTCGATGATGCGCACCTTCGGGCGCATCCTGAGCCTTGCCGCCTTGGTCGGCTGGCTGGTGTTCACCGCCGACCGGTTCCGCCTCCTGCGCCCGATCTACACGACCGTCGACGCGGCACTGACGCACGAGTTCACCGTGGGCGCGCTCAGCATCTCGCTGGGGCACGTGCTGCTGTTCGTCATCGCGGTGGTGATCGCGTTCCTGTCCGCGAAACTGGTCCGTTTCGTCCTGCAGGAAGAAGTCCTGCCAAAGATGTCGCTGCCCCGCGGCGTCGACAACAGCGTGGCCTCGCTGACCTACTACGCGGTGCTGCTGCTCGGCTTCCTGGCCGCCCTCTCGGTGACCGGCTTCGAAGTGGGCCAGCTGGCCTTCCTGTTCGGCGCCCTGGGCGTGGGCATCGGCTTCGGCCTGCAGAACGTGGTCAACAACTTCGTGTCGGGCCTGATCCTGATGTTCGAACGGCCGATCCAGCCGGGCGACGTCGTCGACATCCCCGGCACTTCCGGCAACGTGCGCGAGATCGGCATGCGGGCGACGATCATCAAGACCTTCGATGGCGCCGACGTGGTGGTGCCCAATGGCACGCTGCTGTCGGAAAACCTGGTGAACTGGACGCTGCGCGACATGTTCCGGCGCATCGAGATCGACCTCGGCGTGGCCTATGGCGCCGATCCCAACGAGGTAATCGACCGGGTGCAGGAGGTATTGCGCGCCCACCCCGGCGTCTCCGATCACCCGGAGCCGTCCGTGTTCTTCATGGCGTTCGGCGCCAGTTCGCTCGACTTTTCGATCCGCGCGTGGACCCGCGACTACGAAGGCTGGCTGGGCATCCGCAGCCAGCTGCTGACCCGGATCTACGCGAGCCTCGCCGACGCCGGCATCGAGATACCCTTCCCCCAACGCGACCTGCACTTGCGCAGCGTGTCGGAGGACGTCCGCTCGGCCCTCGCGCCCCGGCCCGCGTTGCCGGACGCCCACGCGATACCGGACGGGGATCGCGGATCGCAAGGCTGAACCGTTGTAGCGTGTTCAGGCAATTCTTGCGATGCATTCACGCCGCCCTGACCAACATGGGCCCATGTCCACCGACGCCTCTGCAAGGAGGAATGCCATGAACATCACACGCACGCTCATCGCCACCGCCATCGCCTCGCTGGCCCTCGCCGCCACACCGGCCAACGCGGGGAACGGGCACGGTCAGGGCAAGGGCAAGGGCGGTCCGCCCTCGTACGTCGAGCATGGCCCGCCGGGCAACGCCCCGCATGACAACGGCCGCCATGACAACGGCCGCCACCTGGGCTGGTACAAGCAGCAGTGGAAGCGCGGCGAGCGCATCCCGGTGGCCTATGTCGAGCCGCGTTATTACCTCGACGACTACCGCGCCTACGACCTGCATGCGCCGCCGCGCGGTTACCGCTGGGTGCGCCCGATGGACGATCGCTACCTGCTGGTCGAGATCGCCACCGGCGTGATCAGCGAGGTCCTGGGCTACTGAGCCCTGCATTTAGCGCACGCGTCACGAAGAGGCCCCGCCATCGCGGGGCCTTTTTTTCTGCCGCGGCCCGAACCGGTGGCCGGAGCCCGAGGGAATCCACGCATGTCCGCTCCCGGCGGCGGGAAGACGTCACTCCCGGCCGTCGATCCACCTTCCCCATGGCGGCAGAACCGATGCCCGCCCCGAGCCCACGCGGGCCATCCATGCCACGGCCTCGACGCCACCTGCGCTATGTTCGAGCCTCCCGTCCGGAGATCAACACGATGACCACCACCGCCCACTGGCGCGACACCGAACTGGCCCGCAGCGACGCCACGGTCGAGGTGGAAGGCAACGCCTACTTCCCGCCCGGTTCGGTGCATGCCGAGCACCTGCGCCCCAGCGAGCACACCACGGTCTGCCCGTGGAAAGGCATCGCGCACTATTACGACGTGGTCGTCGGCGACGCGGTCAATGCCAACGCGGCGTGGTATTACCCGGATCCCAGGCCGGAAGCCGCCGCCATCAAGGATCGCGTGGCGTTCTGGAAGGGCGTCGCCGTCTCGGAAGCGTGACGACGATGGACGCACCGACCCCGCCCTGGAAGAAGCCGCCGCCCAAGCGTCGGAGCGCACCGGTCCCGCTCAGCGAATCGCAGAAAGCGGCCGCCCGGGCCCGGGCGGAAGCAGCGGGACGCCGTTATCCGAACCTGATCGACAACATGTGGGCGAAGACACTGCCGCGCGAGTGATCGCACGCGCGGCGCGTGCCTCAGGCGGCCGCCTCGCAGGCGGACCCGGATACGCGACGGCCGCGCGCCGCCCACAGGTACATGCCCAGGCCGGCCAGCGCGGTGGCCGCGCCGACGTACCCCGTCGAAGTCCAGCCGTATCCCGCGGTGATGGCCATGCCGCCCAGCCAGGGACCGAGCGCGTTGGCGGTGTTGAAGGCCGAGTGGTTGGACGCCGCGGCCAGCGTCTGGGCGCCGCCCGCCACGTCCATCAGGTGGGCCTGCAGCACCGGCGCGAGGGCGCCCATCGTGCCGACCGCGACCACCGCCGGCAGCAGCGTCCACATCGACCCCGCCGCCAGCGGGAACGCCAGCAACAGCACCACCGACCAGCCGAGCACCACCGCGATGGCACGGAACTGCAGGCGGTCGAACAGCCAGCCACCGGCGAGATTGCCGAGGATGCCGCCCACGCCGAAGGCCAGCATGCCCAGCGGCGTCCAGGCTTCCGGTACGCCGGTCACGTGGATCATCGTCGGCGCGAGGTAACTGAACACGCAGAACATGCCGGCGAATCCGATCGCGCCGATGCCCATCGCCTGCCAGACCGGCTTGCGGTTGAAGTCGCGCAACTCGCGCATCGGATCGGCACGCGGCTCCTCGGGATCGGGCGGCAGCGTGCGCGCCACCATGATCACCGTGGCGATGGCGATCAGGGCCACCAGGCCGAAGGCATACCGCCACTCGAACTGCTGGCCGAGCCACGTGGCGAGCGGATTGCCGACGAGCAGGGCGACCGCCAGGCCCAGCAGCACGCGGCTGACCGCCACGCCCCGTTGCGCCGGAGGGCTGATCGATGCGGCGACCAGGGCCGCGACGCCGAAATAGGCGCCGTGCGGCAGTCCGGCGACGAAGCGGAACACCAGCATGGTCGGGTAGTCGGGCGCCAGCGCACTGGCCAGGTTGCCCAGCGCATAGAAGCCCATCAGGAACAGCAGCATCGGCCGCCGCGGCAGGCGCGCGCCGAGGATCGCCAGCAGGGGCGCGCCGACCACGACGCCGATCGCGTAGGCGCTGATGACGTGACCCACCTGGGTCTCGCCCACGCCCATTCCCCGCGCGATGTCGGGCATCAGTCCCATCACGACGAACTCGCTGGTGCCGATCGCGAAGCCGCCCATCGCCAGCGCGAACAGGATCGCCCGCACCGCGGCGGGAGGCAGGGTCCGACTGGCTTGGGATCCGGCGACGCTCATGGCGGGTCCAGGGAAAGCGGGAGGTCCGTATTATTGTGCATTGCAGCATGCGCTGCCACGACGCAGCGTGGATCGCTGTGTGCCAGATCCGGTGATTCATCCGCGAACATGGTGGACATGCCTCGTGCCGCCACGCACACGTCCGGATGACACCGGCACGGGGATACTTGCCGCGTGCCCGCCGGAGAACGTCGATGGAACAGCTCGCGGCCCTGCTGGTCGGAAAGCCCATCAACATCCTGGTCATCGCCTTTCCATTCCTCCTGGCCGCCTGGTGGCCGACGGCGGCGGTCACCACGCCGCCGCCCTCCCGGCGCGCGATCCGGATCGCGGCGCTGGCCTGGCTGGCCTACGCGGGCTGGGAGATGGTGGTGGCCTGGCGGACGCCGGAGGCCAACATCCGGGTCGACCTGCTGGTGATCTGGCCGGTGCTCGCACTGTTGAGCCTGTGGGCCCTGCGGCGCTGGGTCGCTTTCCTGCGCACGGTGGCCGCGTGGCGGCCGCCTCGCGGTGACAGGCCGCGCGGTTCAGACCGGCAGGGCGGTGGTCTTCTTGACCGTGCGCAGGGCGAGGGTGGACTGCACGCGGACCACGCCCGGCAACTGGGTCAGGATCTCGGTATGGATGCGTTCGAAGTCGGCGGCGTCGGCGTAGGCCACGCGCACCATGTAGTCGGCCACGCCCGCCAGCAGGCAGCACTCGGTGACCTCCGGGTGGCGCTGGATCGCGTCCTCGAAGGTGTCCAGGGCGGCGCGTCCCTGCTGGTCGAGCGTCACCAGCACGAAGGCCGTTCCCGGCAGTCCGGCGAGCTCTTCGTCGAGCAGCATCACGTAGCGCGAGATCAGGCCGCGCTCCTCGAGCAGCTTGACCCGGCGCAGGCAGGCCGACGGCGACAGGTTGATGCGCTGGGCCAGCTCGATGTTGGTCAGTCGACCGTCCTCCTGGAGGAGTCGGAGGATGGCGCGATCCCGGGAATCCAGCGACATTCCAGACATTGGAACAATCTGCTCGCATTCAGTCAAAACAGGCGCTGATCATGCGACTTATGGCGCCAGGAGGCAACAATATTGGCGAGAAAGTGCGTGATCCTTCGATCATAATTTGCCACCCCCACCTCGCACGCGGGGGCGTCCTTCCATCCCCTCGTTCCAGCCCCTGGAGAGCTACCGCCATGCGTATCGGCGTCCCCACCGAAATCAAGAACAATGAGTATCGCGTCGGCCTGGTGCCGGCTTCCGTCCAGGAACTCGTCAACAATGGCCACGAGGTCGTGGTCCAGAGTGGTGCTGGCCTTGGCATCGACCTCACCGACGAGAACTACGTCGCCGCCGGCGCCAGCATCGCCGCGACGGCCGACGAGGTGTTCGCCCAGGCCGACATGATCGTCAAGGTCAAGGAGCCGCTGGCCGAAGAGCGCAGCAAGCTGCGCAAGGGCCAGATCCTGTTCACCTACCTGCACCTCGCGCCCGACGCGCCGCAGACGAAGGACCTGGTCGATTCCGGCGCGATCTGCATCGCGTACGAGACCGTCACCGCCGCCAACGGCTCGCTGCCCCTGCTGACGCCGATGTCCGAAGTCGCCGGGCGCCTCGCCCCGCAGGTCGGCGCGCATGCGCTGGAGAAGGCACAGGGCGGACGCGGCGTGCTGCTCGGCGGCGTGCCCGGCGTCTCCGCGGCGGAAGTCGTCGTGCTCGGCGGCGGCGTGTCCGGCACCCATGCCACCACGATAGCCGTGGGCATGGGCGCCAAGGTCACCGTCGTCGACCGCTCCGCCGACGCGCTCAAGCGCCTGGCCAACCAGTTCGGTACGTCGATCTCGACCGTGTTCTCCACCCAGGCCGTGATCGAGGACCTGGTCCGCCGCGCCGACCTGCTCATCGGCACCGTGCTGATCCCCGGCGCCGCCGCGCCCAAGCTGGTGACGCGCGAGATGGTCAAGACCATGAAGCCCGGTGCGGTGATCGTCGACGTCGCCATCGACCAGGGCGGCTGCGTGGAGACCTCGCGGGCCACCACCCACGCCGACCCGACCTACGTGGTCGACGACGTGGTGCACTACTGCGTCGCCAACATGCCCGGCGCGGTCGCGCGCACCTCGACCTTCGCGCTCAACAGCGTCACCCTGCCCTTCACCCTGGCGCTCGCCAACAAGGGCTGGAAGAAGGCACTGGCCGACGACGTGCACCTGCGCAACGGCCTCAATGTCTGCGAAGGCAAGATCACCTGCGAGCCGGTCGCGCTGGCCCAGGACCTGCCCTTCGTGTCGGCCGAGTCCGCGCTCGGCCTGTAAGCGGGCGCCACGACGATGCAAACAGGGCGGCGCCTGCAGGGGCGCCGCCTTTTTTCATGGCCGCCCCAGGGGACCCGCGCGCATCGCGCGACGCGGGGCCGGTCGGGACGGACCCGTCGCCTCAGCGGATGCCGCCGCCCGCGTACAGGTGTTCGCCGCTGAGCCACCTCGCCTCGTCGGAAGCGAGGAAGGCGGCGATGGACGCGATGTCGTCGGGCTGCCCCATGCGGCCGAGCGGCGTCTGCGCGACCACCTCGGCCGCCATGTCCGAACCGATGATGCCGCCCGCATGGGTGCCCTCGGTCTCGACCATGCCCGGGTTCAGCGCATTGACGCGGATGCCGCGCGGACCCAGCTCGCGCGACAGCACGCCGGTGATCGCATCCACGGCGCCCTTGGTCGCGCTGTACACCGCGCTGCCGGGCGGGACCACGCGGGTGACCACCGAGCCGATGTTGATGATGCTCGCGCCTTCGCCGAGGTGGGGGGCGGCCGCCTGGGTGACGAGCAGCAGGCCGAGCACGTTGACGTTGAACTGGCGATGGAAGTGGACCTCGTCGATCTCATCAAGGGCGGCGAACTCGTACACACCCGAGTTGTTGACGAGGATGTCGAGGTGGCCGAATGTCTCGATCGCCGCGGCGACGAGGCCCTCGGCGTCCGCCTTGCTGGAGACGTCGCCCTGCACCGCGACGGCCTGTCCGCCCTTGGCGGCGATGGCGTTCACGACGGCGTCGGCGCCCTCGCGGCTCGATGCGTAGTTGACGACGACCGAGGCGCCGGCGGCGGCGAGTGAGGTCGCGATGGCGGCGCCGATGCCCTTGGATGCGCCCGTGACGATGGCGACCTTGCCTTGCAGCTTGCTCATGGTGATGTCCTGTTCGTGGGAAATGGAAAATGGGAAATGGAAGACCGGGGCGGCCGCGCCGATGCGCGCCGCCTCCCACGACATGCGAACGCAGGCGCTTCGACGGAAGGGACGAAACCGGGAATGAGCATCCCGCCGGCGGGAAAGCGGGCACGGCGGCATGCGCAACCCGGCCTTTCGCCGGTCGAGCATGCGGCGCGGGAGGCGCAGGGCAAGGCGGCCTCGTCGACCGGGCGAACCCTTGCCCGCCCGGCCGGGGCAACGGATCCGCTGCAAAGGGGGGAATTCGGCGTTCGCTGGCGTGAGGTTGGACCGCTTGCGAGGCATTGGCGAACGCAGGGCGCTGGGCCGGGGACGAGGCAAGGCAACCCGGGATCACGACGCCCGGCCGGACATCAGGGCAAGGGCCCAGTCGGGCTCCCGGCATCCGGAAGCCTGATCAGCCATCGCCAACGTCATCGCCAACGCCCGGCGACGTCGCGCTACCGGCTGTACATGTCGATCATTGCCTCGATCGCATCCTGGCAGACCTGGCAGAACGCATCGGTGCGCGTGAACATCATGCAGTCGAGTTGCGGGCGGTAGTAGCCCGTCGCGGAATAGTTCGCCCCCTGGAACGCGCCCACCGCGTCGCGCTGGGGCGAACGCGCGAACATCGCCTCGATGTGCGCCTGTTCCTCGTGGAAGAGCGCGCTCATCTCGGCCTCCGGGCGCCGGTCGGCGCGCAGCTGCTTGCGGCGCGCCTGGATGACGCGCTCGTAGGCCTCGTATTCGTCCTTCGGCCACGGCGTCGGCACCGGAGTCGCGGGCGTCACCCGCGACAGCCACTTCACGCGCGCGGGATCGAGCAGCGCGGTGACATTCGGCTCCCAGGGCTCGACGCTGGGATGGTCCGCCGCGCCATAGGCCACCGGCGAGGTGTAGTACTCGTCCGCCAATCCGGCGAAGTGGTGGCCGAACTCGTGCACGAAGACATA
>JAUIJO010000124.1 GCA_030431185.1 Gammaproteobacteria bacterium
AACGGCAAGCAGGTGCCCGGCGCCAGCAACGACCGTTCGTTCTTCGTCGATCGCATCCCCGCCGAACTGGTCGAGCGCATCGAGATCGTGCGCAGCCCAAGCGCCAACCGCTCCGGCGATGCCGTCGCGGGGGCGCTGAACATCGTCCTGCGGGACGCCTATGAGTTCGATGGCGCGTACGTGCGCGCCGGCGCCATGCATTTCGACGACGGCAGGTACAAAGGGACCTACGGGGCGGTGGCGAGCGGCGAGGTGGGCGCGGGCCGCTTGCTGGGCGGCATCAACGTCCAGGGCCGCTACAACCCGAAGTTCAAGCGCAGCGACCGCTTCGAGGCACCCGACGGGGACTTCACCGATTCGGAGAACCAGGACGACGTGCGCGACGGCCAGGATTACTCCGCGAACGCCTCCTACGTGCTCGACATCGGCGACGACCGCCTCAGCCTGGACGCCTTCTACGTCAGGACCGACCGCGAAGAACGCGAGCACTCGCTGGAGTACAACGACCCGATCAACGAGGACACCGACCACCTGCTGTCGGAGAACCACCAGCTCGAGAACATCGACCAGGACAACTGGTCGCTGGGCGCGGCGTACGATTTCGACATGGCCGGTGGCCGCACCACGCTCAGGCTCGCCAGTGCGCGCTTCGACGAACACACGGTGTCGACCGAGGAAGAGGTCGGCTACGACGACGATGACACGCCCCCGTCCTTCGACGAACTCGAGGGCGAGCGCGAGATCAGCGACATCGACGACAGCGAATGGAACTTCAAGGCAGCCCACGAGCGTGGCGTCGGCAGCGCGCGCATGGAGTTCGGCATCGACTATCGCGACAAGCAGCGCGACACCGGCCTGGCGGTCAGCAAGGTCGACACCGACGTCGAGGGCGATCCCCTGCCGCCGTACGATGGCTTCGACACCATGTCCAGCCGCATCGACGAGCGCCGCGTCGATCCGTACTTGATGTTCTCCGGCGGCCGCGGCGCCCTGGCGTGGGAGGCCGGCCTGCGCTACGAGACCACCGACGTGGACGTTGGCGCGGATGGCGTGGACGCCTCCAACGACTACGACACGCTGCTGCCCTCCCTGCACCTCAAATGGGACCTGACCGACCGCGACAGGCTGGAATTCTCGCTCGCGCGCAGCGTACGCCGGCCCGGCTTCGACGACATCCTCCCGCTGTACTTGGAGGGCGAATACGGCGACAACGACTTCGTCGGCAATCCCTTGCTGGATCCCGAACTCGCCGACGGCCTGGACCTGGGCTACGAGCGCCGGCTCGGGCGGCGCGGCGTCATCGGCGTCAATGCGTTCTACCGCGATGTCAGCGACCTGATCGAAGTGGTCAACACCGGCGTGCCGAGCGTGGACGCGGAAGAAAGCCACCAGGACGATGTCGACGACTTCCTCGCCGACAATCCCGGCGCGACGCCCGCGACCCCGGGGTACCCGGTGTTCGACCCCGACAGCTTCGTGTACACCAGCGCCAACGTCGGCGACGGCTACGTCTACGGCCTGGAGCTGGACATGTCGACGCCGCTCACGGCGCTGGGCATGCCGGACACCGGCGTGTTCGTGAACTATTCCTGGCTCGACAGCGAGGTCGAGGACGCGTTCGGCAAGCGTCGCTTCAACAACCAGTCCCGCTACGTCTACAACGTCGGCTTCATCCAGGACATTCCGTCCTGGGGGGCGTCGTTCGGGGCGAGCTATCGTCGCCAGGGCGATGCCTACATGCGGATCCTCGCGGAGGAAGTCAGGACGCACTACGGCGCCGACCTGGAGGTCTTCGTCGAGAAGCGC
Source organism: Gammaproteobacteria bacterium (assembly GCA_030431185.1). Classification (GTDB taxonomy): domain Bacteria; phylum Pseudomonadota; class Gammaproteobacteria; order Xanthomonadales; family Xanthomonadaceae; genus Marilutibacter. Next base: position 1,807 of record JAUIJO010000124.1, read on the forward strand.
TTCGGGGAGAACCTCGCCCTGCGCCTGACCGGCTCCAACCTGCTGGATGCGTCGAAGGACGAATTCTTCGACAAGTTCGACAACGGTGCCGACCAGTTCGATCGCGACTACGACGAGTACGAGACGGAAACCGAAGCCTCCGGCCCGGTCTACCAGCTCATCGCCCGCTACTCGTTCTGATCGCGCGGGCCGACCGGCGCGACACGGACCGGCAAGCGCGGGCCGTGTCGCGCCGGGAACATCAGTCCGCCAGCATCCGCCGCACGCTGGCCAGTTCCACGCAGTTGACGAACACCGCCATCGCCGTCTCCAGCTCCGGCAAGGACGGCACCGACGGCGCGATCCGGATGTTGCGGTCCCCGGGATCGCGGCCGTAGGGGAACGTCGCGCCGGCCGGTGTCAGCCTGACCCCGGCCTGGGCCGCCAGCGCGACCGCGGCGGATGCGACGCCGGGAAGGGTGTCGAAGGAGACGAAGTAACCGCCCGCCGGCGCTTCCCATTGCCCCAGGCCCGTGCCGGCGAAGCCTGCTTCCAGGGCGCGCAGCACGATCTCGAAACGGGGGGCGAGGATCCCGGCATGGCGCTGCATGTGCGCCATCAGGGCCTCCGCGTCCGGCAACAGGCGCACGGTGCGCAGCTGGTTGACCTTGTCGGGGCCGATGGTGCTCGCCGACAGGAATGCCTTGAACCCGGCCAGGTTGGCCGGCGACGCGGACATGAAGGCCACGCCCGAGCCGGCATGGGTGATCTTGGAGGTCGACGCGAACTGCAGGACGGAGTCCGCCGTGCCATGCCGCTCGCAGGCGTCGCCGATCGAGGCCAGCGCCTGGAATCCGTGCAGGTCGTGCACGGCATAGGCATTGTCCCAGAACACCCGGAATCCGGGCCCGGCGACATGCGCCAGGCGCGCGATGCGATCGACCGTCGCATCCGAATACACCACGCCGGTCGGGTTCGAATACTTGGGCACGCACCACATGCCCTTGATCGACGGATCGGCGGCCAGCAGGGCTTCGACCCGGTCCATGTCCGGTCCGTCGGGCGTCATGTCGACGGTGAGCATCTCGATGCCCAGCTGCTCGCAGACGGTGAAGTGTCGGTCGTAGCCCGGCACCGGGCACAGGAAGCGCACCGGCGCCTCCCGCGACCACGCGCTGTCCGCGCCGGTGAGGCCGAACCGATGTGCGACGAGCACGGCCTGGTACATCAACGTGAGGCTGGAGTTGCCGCCGACCAGGACCGACCCCGGGTCCACCCCCATCAGCGCGGCGCCCAGGCGCTTGGCTTCGGGGAGGCCGTCGAGCCCGCCATAGTTGCGCGTGTCGGTGCCATCCCCGGCGCGGTAGTCGCCGCCGAGGATGCCGTCGAGCGCATCCGAAAGCGACAACTGCTCGGCCGAGGGCTTGCCGCGTGTCAGGTCCAGGGCCAATCCCTGGCGGACGAATGCCTGGTGCTGGGCGGAAAGCCGGGTTTCCAGCGCTGCCAGCTGCTCGGGCGTTGCGTGTTCGGGGTGCAAGGCGTGGGTCTCCGGGAAGGGAAAGGGCCGTTCATGCCAGCCATCCTGGACGAGTGGCCGCCGTGGCTGCGCAAGGATGCGGAAAATACGCGCCGATGCAAGCCATGCTTTGGTCCAAGCTTGCAGCGGGCGGACCCTGGGGTGAAACGGCGGGACCGCTCGGGCACACTCGTGGGACCGATTCCACCGATCCCCACCGGAGCCGCCATGAAGGTCGTCGAGGTCACGCACCCGCTGGTCCAGCACAAGCTCGGCCTGATGCGCCGCGCCGACAACAGCACCAAGGCCTTCCGCGAGCTCGCCTCGGAGGTCGCCACGCTGCTGACCTACGAGGCCACCGCGGACCTGGAAACGGAAGCCACCACGGTCGAAGGCTGGGCCGGGCCGGTGCAGACCCGGCAGATCAAGGGCGCGAAGATCACCCTGGTGCCGATCCTGCGCGCGGGGCTGGGCATGCTGCCCGGCGTGCTGGAACTGCTGCCGGCGGCCAAGGTCGGCGTGGTCGGCCTGCAGCGCGACGAGGAGACCCTGCAGCCGGTGGGCTACTACGAAAAGCTGAGCGGCCGCATGGAGGAGCGCACGGCGCTGATACTGGACCCGATGCTGGCCACCGGGGGCACCCTGATCGCGACCATCGACATGCTCAAGGCGGCCGGCTGCAGGCGGATCAAGGGCCTGTTCCTCGTCGCCGCACCGGAGGGCCTGGCCGCACTGGAGGCCCGCCATGCCGACGTCGAGGTCTATACCGCCGCGATCGACGACCGCCTCAACGAGATCGGCTATATCCTCCCGGGACTGGGCGACGCGGGCGACAAGATATTCGGCACCCGCGCCTGAGCGCGCTCAGGACAGGCGCATGGCCACGACGTAGAGGCCGAGCACGGCCGATGCCAGCAACATCGCCCAGCTCAACAGCGTGCCGGTGAAGCGACCGAACGAATAGCCGGCGCTGCCGGACAGGCCAATGGCGTGCAGCACCCGTCCGGCCAGCAGCATCGCGCCGAGGATCCAGATGGCCACCGGGGTGAGCTGGGCGAGCTCGAGCATCATCAGCACCAGCAGCGCGAGCGGGGCCTGCTCGATGAAATTGGCATGGGCGCGGATGCGCTGTTGCAGTTGCGGGTCGCCGCCGCTGCCCAGGCCGATCTGGCGCGCCCGCCGGTGCAGGGTGACGCGGACCATCAGGGCCAGGTTCAGCAGCACCAGCAGCGAGGCGAAGAACAGGGTGATCAGCGGCATGGGTGTCTCCAGGAAAATGCCAGGGGGCGGTCGCTCAACGGCGCCGACGTCGACGCAACAGCAGCAGGGCCAGCAGCGCGATCACGCCCACCGCGGCCCAGGTCCAGTTCCAGGCGGGCGGCTCGACCTGCGTGGCGGGAGCGGCCCGCGCCTCGTCCGCGGCGACCGCGGCTGCCGGCGTCCGCGTCCCGGGGGTCGCCGAGCGCCGCAGCCGCCATGCGCCATCGCGGTATGCCACCAGGCCCGGCAGCGGCGGCAGGACGAGCTCGCGCCAGCGGATGCGCAGGTCGCCCACCTGCGGCTGCAGCGGATTCTCGGCGCTCCCCAGGCCATCGCCATCGGGCTGGAACGTCGCGGCCATGTTGAGCGGAAGCCGCGAGAAAGCCGGCCGGAAGACGCGCCACTCGCCCAAGGCGCGCAGCACTTCGACGTCGAGTGGACGCCCCGCCAGGGTGGCGTCCCCGGCCCACCAACGGGCCGTATCGAGCGGCATGGGGGGATTCCGGTGCGCTTCGTCGAATCCCGACGAGTCGATGTATGCGCTGTTCCACACCTTCTCGTAGCCATCGGCGGTGGCGCGCCACTGGTACATGTCGACCTGGCGGTCCAGGCCGAAGGACCGCGTGCGGACGCCGAAGTCCACGTCCTCCAGGACGGTGTGGGTCTCGGGCGTGGCATCTTCGTCCAGCACCGGCACCGCGGGCCCGGCAGGCGGGATGGCCGGGGCGGAATGGGCGGGCGAAGGCAGGAAGGCCGACACCGCCAGCAGCACCAGGCCGAGGGTCCACCGCGGGTGCCTCATGCAGCCAGTGCCCGTGCCTGCAGTCCGGGGACTTCGTGGGCCGTCCCGTACCGGCCTTTGTCGTCGCGCACCACCTGGGCCAGGGCGCAGCCGGGGTCGTGGGTGAAGAACAGGTGCACGTTGCGCGCCATCATGTCGGCCAGGAAGGCCTTCTTTTCGTCGATCAGCAGTTCCGCGTTGCGGTCGTATCCCATCGTGATCGGAACATGCACCCAGGGCCGGCCGGGAATCAGGTCGGCGCAGAAGACCACGCCGCCATGCGGTTCGCCGTCGACCCGCTCGGGACCGGTGATCTCGGCCAGCATCAGGCCCGGTGTATGGCCGTCGCTGTAGTGGAAACGCACGCTCTCGCCCAGGGCGTGGCTGTGCGGGCCGTCGACCAGTTCGAGCCGCCCGGTGTTCTCGAGCAGCTCGGGCAGCTCCGGGATGAAGCTGGCGCGGTCGCGCGCGTGCGGCTCGCGTGCGCGCTCGAAATGCGCGCGGCCGACCACGTAGGTCGCATTGGGAAACACCAGCCGCGGCGGCTCGCCATCCTCCCATGCGCGCAGCACGCCGCCGGCATGGTCGAAGTGCAGGTGCGACAGCACGACCACGTCGATGTCCTCCGGGGCGAAGCCTGCGGCGGCCAGGGAGTCGAGCAGCACGTGGTGCGGTTCGACCACGCCGTAGCGCTCGCGGAACTTCGGTTCGAAGAACGCACCGATGCCCGTCTCGAACAGCACCGTCTTGCCCTCAAGCGGCGCGGCGAGCAGCGCGCGGCAGGCCAGGTCGATCCGGTTGGCGTCGTCGGGCGCGGCCCAGCGCTCCCACAACGCCCGCGGCGCGTTGCCGAACATCGCGCCGCCGTCGAGCTTCTGGCTGTTGCCCAGCAGTGACCAGAGTTTCATGGCCCTAGGGTACCTTGGATGCCGCCCCGCTGATGCCGACCTTGCCGACCGGATTGCGCGGGTCCGTACCGCCCTCCAGGGTGTCGTTGCGCTTGTCCCAGGACACGGTCTGCAGGTTGCCCCACTGCCGCTCTCCGGCGCTGACGGTATGCCCCATGGCCTCCAGCCCCCGAACGGTCGCGGCGTCCAGCGCGCCCGGCTCGGCGGCGATGGTGTCGGGCATCCACTGGTGGTGGATGCGCGGCAGCGCGGCGACTTCCTGGGGACTCATGCCCTCGTCATAGGCCAGGATGCCCAGCAGCACCTGGGTGATGATGCGGCTGCCGCCCGGCGCGCCCAGCACCGCGACCCGGTCGTCGGATTCGATGAAGCTCGGCGTCATCGAGCTGAGCATGCGCTTGCCCGGCTCGGGCGCGTTGGCGTCGTAGCCCATCACGCCGAAGGCATTGGGGGTGCCCGGGCGCAGCGCGAAGTCGTCCATCTCGTTGTTGAGCAACACGCCGGTACCGGGTGCGACCATGCCCGAGCCGTAGAGCAGGTTCACCGTCTGCGTCGCGGACACGCGGTTGCCCTGGGCGTCGATGATCGAGAAATGGGTGGTCTCCTCGTCCTCCAGCGGCGCCAGCTGGCCGGGCAGCAGGTCGCTGGGCGTGGCCTTTTCCGGGTGGATGCCGGCGCGCAGGCCGGCGGCATAGTCCAGGCTGGTCAGGCGCGCGATCGGCATCTCCACGAAGTCGGGGTCGCCCAGGTACAGCGTGCGATCGCGGTAGGCGCGGCGCATCGCCTCGGCGATGACGTGGGTGCGGTGGACGGCATCGAGTTCGCCCAGGTCCCAGCCTTCCAGGACCTGCAGGATCTCGGCCATCGCAACGCCGCCGGAGGATGGCGGCGGCGCGGTGGTGACCTTCCAGCCGCGGTAGTCGAACTGGATCGGGGCGCGCTCCTTCACCTGGTAGCCGGCCAGTTCGCCGGCTTCCCACTGCCCACCCTCCTCGGCCACGGCGGCGAGCAGCTTGCCGGCCACGTCGCCGCGGTAGAAGCCGTCGTGGCCCTTCTCGGCCAGAAGTTCGAGCGTGCGGGCGAGATCGGGCTGCCGGAACACTTCGCCCTCTTTTGGCGGATCGCCATCGGCCAGGAACAGCTCGCGGCTGCCGCGGTAGCGCTCCATCACCTCGCGACGGCGCTCGTACCCCGACGCCAGGCGCTCGTAGACCGGAAAACCGTCGCGGGCGATACGGATCGCCGGCGCCAACGACTTCGACAGCGGCAGCTGCCCGTACTGCTCGGCCAGGTGCACCAGTGCCGCGGGCAGGCCGGGGATGCCCGCCGACCACGGACCGTTCACCGAGCGGTCGCGGTCGAGCTCGCCGTTGGCGTCGAGGAACGCCTCGGGCGTGGCCGCGGCGGGCGCGGTCTCGCGGGCATCGACGAAGACGTCGCGACCGCTGCGGGCGTCGTGGAGCAGGAAGAAACCGCCACCCCCCAGGCCCGAGCTGATCGGCTCGACCACGGACAGGGTCGATGACACGGCGACCGCCGCATCGAAGGCATTGCCGCCCTGGGCGATGATTTCCATGCCCGCATCGGTGGACAGGCCGTGCGCGCTGGCGATCGCGGCACCCGGCGGATGCGCGGCTACGCGGGGCGACGCGGGCGAACCGTCCGCCGAGCGGGCCTGGGAGTCGCCCTGTGCGCAGGCCTGCAAGGGCAGCATCGAGGCCAACAGGCCCAGGGTGGCGAGGGTTCGCAACATCACGCGCATGGATTCACTCCTGCCATCGGATTGGCGGCTGACTTGAAGGTAAAGGCGTTCGTCCCGTCATTCCTGCTGCAATCGCGCCAGTTTGGCCAGCAACTGCTGCTCCGTCTCGGGCAAGTCGGGGTCCGGGTCGATGCACTCCACGGGACAGACGACCATGCATTGCGGTTCGTCGAAATGTCCCACGCATTCGGTACAGCGCGCCGGATCGATGACGTAGATGGTCTCGCCCTGCGAAATCGCCTGGTTGGGACAGGCCGGCTCGCAGACGTCGCAGTTGACGCAGAGCTCGTTGATTTTCAGGGACATATGGACGGGGAAGCCGGAAATGAGGGAGGATTGGAGCGGGAATGGGGTGTGGGTGTGGGTGTGGGGAACTGGAATGGTAAGCCCTTGGGCCTCCACTGGCTCGTGCGCTGTCCCGATGTGGACAGCACGTCGGGCCGCATGCCCGCTGCGGTCGTCCTGCCCGCCGCGTGAAAAAGCCCGCGCGCCCGTCATCCCGGCGGACGCTGGGATCCAGCTCCTGGGCTTGCAGTCGCGACGCGGGCAGGATGGTGGGGATGACGCGCCGGCAAAGTCGCACGCGCGGTTGGCGCGAGCGAAGGACCAAAGCCCAAAGGCTGGATCCCCGCTTTCGCGGGGATGACGGCCAGGAGGAGCATCGCAAATGGGACGCGCCGGGGTTTTGGGAGAGCGGGTTTTTGCGATCGGCAGATGAGGCCAGCCGACGGGGTGCACCTGCGCGCGACGCCAAAAAGTCTATCGCAGCGGCTCCATCACGTAGCCCGCGAAACCCACCCGCCGTCATCCCAGCGGACGCTGGGATCCAGCTCATGGACCTCGCAGCCGCGACGCGGGCAGGTCCCAATGACGCGCGGGCGCACCCGCTTGCACTGCGGATGCGTGAGAAGCGCCAGGCTCAAAGACTGAATCCCGCTTTCGCGGGGATGACGCGCCGGCAAAGCCGCTCGCGCCGTTGGCGCGAGCGGGGAACCAAAGCCCAAGGGCTGGATCCCCGCTTTCGCGGGGATGACGCACTGACAAAGCCCTGCGCGTTGCGCAGGGGTCAGGGCGTCACTTGGCTTCGACGAACTGGAAGACGGCGCCGGAGGGCTCGACGGCGGTCTTGACGCGTGCGAAGTCGGAGTTGTCGCCGATGAACAGGACGCGCACCCCCTTCATCGAACCGCTCTGCGCCATTTCAAACGAGGCCACGGCCAGGTCGGCGGTCTTGGCCGAGTCCGGCGAACCGTAGGCCAGCAGGGTGCCCGACACGCCACCGCGCATGACGTCGGTCTGCGCCTTCTCGAGCTGGCGCTGGTACTCGCCCTCGTAATCGGCCGAGTCGGCGGCGGGCA
>JAUIJO010000125.1 GCA_030431185.1 Gammaproteobacteria bacterium
GCCGGGCCTGGCCCTCGCGGTCGAGGTATTCAACGGTGATGCGGTCGGCGCGGGTCACGTCGGCGAAGATGCCGGGGACCGAGAGGCAGCCCTCCTGGTAGACCTGCTCGCCGTCGCGGGCGCTGATCTCGGGATTGATGAACACGAGCGGCTGGTCGCGCTCCTCGCTGACGTCGATCACCATGAAGCGCTTGTGCACGTCCACCTGGCTGGCGGCCAGGCCGATGCCGGGGGCTTCGTACATGGTCTCGAACATGTCGTCGAGCAGGGTCTGGAACGCCGGCGTGGCGATCTCCGCCGGATCGACCGGCGTGGCCACGGTGCGCAGGCGGGAGTCGGGGAATTCTAGGATCGGAAGCAGTGCCATGGCTCGGAAAATGGGGGCGCCGGTCACAGGACGCAAGCAGGACGGCCATTGTAACGCCGATATTGGGCGCTCAAGGCTTGCAACGGCGCGCGCCATCTGGGCTATAGTGCCCCTGCCCCCGCCGTCAACGGCGCCCGCGGGCATTCTGTAAGGGGAATCAGGTAGATGGCTGCCATGTTTAAACCGATCCGTGCGGTAGTTGCCGCTGCGTTGTTCACCGTTGCCACGTATGGCCTCGCGGCCGAGATGCGCGGTGACCATCCCGACACTTACGTGGTGAAGCGCGGCGATACCCTCTGGGACATCGCCGGCAAGTTCCTGCAGAAGCCCTGGCTGTGGCCGGAAATCTGGCAGGCCAATCCGCAGATCGCGAACCCGCACCTGATCTATCCGGGCGACGTGATCTCGCTGGCCTACCTCAACCGCGTCGGCGTCGATCCCGGCCCGCGCGAGGAAGCGCCGATCAACGCGATCCCGCTCGCCGACATCGAGCCCTTCCTGAAGAACCTGCGCGTGGTCGACAGCTTCGAGCAGATGCCCTACGTGGTCGGGCTCGAGGAAGACCGCCTGCGCGGCGCCGAAGGCCAGGTGGTGTACGCCCGGGGCCTGGAGTCGGCCCAGCCGGGCCAGCGCTACGCCATCGTGCGTCCCACCGTCACCTACACGACGCTGGATCCCGAGCGCTGCTGCGGCAACAGCAACCGGCGTCCGCTGGACCTGGATTTCCGCGGCCACGACATCGCCGGCACCGAGAAGATGTGGAACCACATGACCCCGCCGGGCGGTGGCGACTTCCTCGGTTACGAGCTGATGCAGCAGACCGTCGCCACGGTCACCCGCGGTCCGGCCGGCCAGTCCGACGTCAGCACCCTGCTGGTCGACGACAAGGGCCGCGAAGTCCGCGCCGGCGACCGCCTGATGCCGGTCGAGGTACAGCCCTACGACCTGCAGTTCATCCCGCATCCGCCGGCGCAGAACCTCGCCTACGGCCAGGCCAAGGTGCTCGGCGTGGCCGACGCCGTCGTCACCGGCGGGCCGCGCGACGTGGTCGCGCTGTCGGTCGGCGCGCTCGATGGCGTGGACAACGGCACCGTGTTCTCCAGCTGGCGCGTCGGCAGCACCGCGGTCGACCGCGTCGCGGTCGGCAACGACCGCAGCCCGGATGCCGTCGGCGCCGGCTCCAAGGTGCGCCTGCCCGACGAGTACGCCGGCCACCTGATGGTGTTCCGCACCTTCGACCGGGTCAGCTATGCCCTGGTGATGGAAGGCATCCGGCCGGTGCAGGTCGGACAGGAGCTCAAGCATCCGGACGCTCCGTACTGAGCCACCGCCGGGCCTGCACGGGCCCGGGTCGGAAAAGTCCTACATGCATATGCGACGGCGCCCCAGGGCGCCGTCGCTGTTTGCGCGATAGGCTGGGGGCTCCACCCCGAACACCCTGCCGATGATCACGGAAGACCATCTGGCGCTGTTGCGCCTGCTCGCCTGCGGCGGGCCCACGGCGCCACGCCGCCGCCTGCTCGAACAGATCCCCGGACCCTTGGCCGCGCTGGAGGCGGGAGAGGCGACCTGGCGCGCCTGCGGCCTCGATGCGAGCCAGCGCGTCGCCCTGCGCTCGAAGACGTCACCACCCGCCCGGACGCTCGAATGGCTGGCCGCCCCGGGGCATCACCTGGTGGGCTGGCGGGACCCCGACTATCCGCCCCTGCTTCGGCAGGCCGCCAACCCGCCCCTGGCCTTGTTCGTCGACGGGGATCCGCTGGTGCTGTGGCGCCCGTCGGTGGCCGTGGTGGGGAGCCGCCGCCCCAGCCCGGCGGGCAGCGACAATGCGCGCGGCTTCGCACGCGCCCTGGCCCGGTCGGGGCTGGTGATCGCCAGCGGCATGGCGGCGGGGATCGACACCGCCGCCCACGAGGCCTGCCTCGCGGTCGATGGCCTGACCGTCGCGGTCCTCGGCACGGGGCCCGACGTGCCCTACCCCCCGACCAACGCCCGCCTGCACGCACGCTTGCGCGAGCAGGGCGTCCTCGTCAGCGAATACCTCCCCGGTACCGGGCCGAGGGCCGCGCACTTCCCTTGCCGCAACCGCATCCTCGCCGGCCTGGCCCTGGGCACCCTGGTGATCGAGGCCGCCGAGCGCTCGGGGGCGCTGATCACCGCACGGCTGGCGGCCGAAGCCGGACGCGAAGTGTTCGCCGTGCCCGGCTCGGTCCACAACCCCATGGCCCGGGGTTGCCACCGGCTGATCCGGGAGGGGGCGAGCCTGGTCAGCCAGGCCGACCAGCTGACCGAGGCCTTGACGCCCGTCGCGGGCTGGCTTGCCGACGACTTGCGCCGCCACCTGGACGCCCCCACATCCGGGGATCGCACCGCCGTGCCGGGCTTGCCAGGCCATGCCGGCGGGGATGCGTCCGGGCCCCGTCTCAGCTATTCGGAAGACTGCCCGGACCACAACAAGTTGTGGGAATCGCTTGGCCATGACCCAACGGATATGGATCAACTGGTCGATCGCAGCGGATTGACGGCCGCCCAAGTGTCCTCCATGCTGCTGGCCATGGAGCTTGAAGGACGCGTGACGTCGCAGCATGGCCGTTACTTCCGTCGCCACTGAACGGACACGGTCGGAACCGCCGCCGGGCCAGTCCATCGACCGGCGATTCCTCCTGACCCACCGCGCCGCATGCGGCGCAGGCCGAGGGAAATGAAAGAGAGCATCCTGGATGTCCTGCTGTACCTGTTCGAACACTACTTCACCGAGGAATCGGACCTGGTCCGCGACCAGGAATCCCTGACCGGCGGCCCCCTGATCGAAGAACTCGGCCAGGCCGGTTTCAGCCCCGCCGAAATCAACAAGGCCTTCGAGTGGCTGGATGCCTTGGCCCGACAGCGCCCCGGCGCCAGCGTGGCGCGCGCGGATGGCCCGACCCGCGTCTACGCCGCGCCCGAACTGGACCGCCTGGACACCGACTGCCGCGGCTTCCTGCTGTTCCTGGAGCAGCACGGCATCCTCGATGCCGGCCAGCGCGAGCTGGTCCTGGACCGTGCAATGGCACTGGACCAGGACGAGATCGACCTGGACGACCTCAAATGGGTGGTCCTGATGGTCCTGTTCAACCAGCCCGGCGCGGAAGCCGCTTACGCGTGGATGGAGACCCAGATCTTCGCCGACGAACCCGAACCGGTGCACTGAGCCGGCGACCGCGACCGCTTGCGCCCCTGGGGGGCGCTCCATGAAGGCCGGCGGGCCCTGGCCCGCCGCCTGCCCGCCCTGGCGGACCACGGCGGCGCGTCGTCCCGACGGGATGGCGCGTTCAAAAATCCGGCGCATGCCGGTATAAAGGCAGGCCGGCCGGCGTTCGCATGCGCCCCGGGACTCGATGCAGTGAAAACGGCCATGCCGCGCGGGGAGGCGCTGCAGGGGCCGCAATCCAGGACGACAGGGGAGTTTGGACGATGACCCAGTGGTACTACCACGACACGGCCCGGGGTCGGGTCGGGCCGATCGATGCCGCGCAGCTGCGCGAAGCCTGGCGCCGCCGCGAAGTCCAGGGGGCGACCCTGGCATGGCGCGAAGGCATGGCGGACTGGCAACCCCTGGAACGCCTGTCCGGCGAACTGGCACTCGACACCGTGCCGCCCGATGCCCGCCAGCCCCCGCCGCTGCCGCCCGCGCCGCCGGCGGGGCCACCGCCCGTGTCGGCCCCCGTCGCCCCGCGCAAGGGCATGTCCGGCTGCCTCATCGTCCTGATCGTGATGGGCGTGGTGGCGATCCCGGTGCTCGGCATCATCGCCGCCATCGCCTTGCCGGCCTACAACGACTACACGATCCGCGCCAGGGTCGCCGGGGGCATCACGGAAACCGCCCACCTCAAACCCCTCATCGCCGGATTCCATGCCGCTGAAGGGCGCTGCCCGCAGAACGGCGACCCCGGATTCGACGACCCACGGGCCTATGCCAATGGCGTCGTGGCCGAGGTCCGGATCGGCTCCCTGCGCAAGCGCCCGTGCGTCTACGAGCTCCACCTCGCCGACGACGACGCGCGTATCGACGGCCGCACGCTGCGCTTCGAAGGCATGCCCGACGGCATGGGGAACATGGACTGGACATGCGACGGCGGCAGCCTTGACCGCAAGTACCGTCCGGCCACCTGCCGGAACGGCCACGACGCCCCATGAGCCGCCTTGCCCGGGCCGGCCGGACGCGCCTGCCGCGACGGCACCCTGAACCCCTGAACCCCTGACTCCCTGGGCCGGGCGAGCTCCCGTCCTACCCCACGCGCATACCCGCACCTTGCATGAAGGACATCCGATGACCCAGTGGTACTACAGCGATCATGAGCGCAACCGGCTCGGCCCGGTCGACGCCCAGGCCCTCGTCGAACTGCACGACAATGGCCGGATGGCGCCCGACACCCTGGTCTGGCGCGAGGGCATGGACCAGTGGCAGCCCTGGCGGACGGTGTCCCATGAAGTGCTGCGCACGGGCACGGACACGGGCACGGACACGGGCGCGAGCGCGACCGCCGGCACGGCCGTGGCCACCGGCTACGACCCGTACAACACGGCCACGGCGGTCACGGCCCCCGCGGTCGAGGCCTCGCCCTATGCGCCGCCGACGTCGACCCTGGCCGACCTGTCGGGCTTCCAGGGCGGCGGCGAAGTGGTCTACGCCGGCTTCTGGAAGCGCGCCGCCGCCTACCTGATCGATGCCTTCGCGGTCGGCATGGTCACCTGGATCGTGCAGATGGTGGTCATGGCCATGTTCTTCGGGGTCAGCGCCGGCGCCATGGCCGGCGATTCCGCGGCGCTCATGGCCGGCGGCATGATGGGCATCCTGGTGGGCATGATCATCGTCCCGATCGCCCTGAACGCGGTCTATTTCGCGGCCTTCCACGCCTCCTCGAAGCAGGCCACGCTGGGCAAGATGGCCGTCGGCATCAAGGTCACCGACGACGACGGCCAGCGCATATCCTTCGCCCGCGGCATCGGCCGCTACTTCGCCACCATCCTCAGCTCGCTGATCCTGTGCGTGGGCTACATCATGGCCGGCTTCACCGAACGCAAGCGCGCCCTGCACGACATGGTGTGCAACACCCTGGTCGTCGACCAGTGGGCCTTCACCGCCCACCCGGAACGCCAGCGCCACGAGCTCGGCACGGTCACCACGGTGATCCTGGTGATCGGCGGCCTGCTGGTCCTGGCCTACTTCGGCCTGATGATCCTGATCGGGGTCATGGCGGCGATGGGCAACAGCTGACCGGACCCGGCGCGAAGGCCGCCCCGGCGGTCTTTCGCGCCACCTGGCGGCGGACCGCGCTTGACAGCACCCCGGTCCGCGTGATTCCACTAATAATAAGGAATCCCCCCCAACGCCCGCGGTCTTGCCGCGGGCGTCGCCTTCTTTGCTGTATATACGTGCGGGGCAATCGCTGCCTCGTGGAGTCGCCGCATGGCCAAGAACCTTCTCATCGTCGAATCGCCCGCCAAGGCCAAGACGATCAACAAATACCTGGGCAAGGACTTCACCGTCCTGGCCTCCTATGGCCATGTCCGCGACCTGGTGCCCAAGGAGGGCGCGGTCGACCCCGACCACGACTTCGCGATGCGCTACGACCTGATCGAGAAGAACGAGAAGCACGTCGCGGCGATCGCGAAGGCCGCCAAGAGCGCCGACGCCCTGTTCCTGGCGACCGATCCCGATCGCGAGGGCGAGGCGATCAGCTGGCACATCGCGGAGATCCTCGGCGAGCGCGGCCTGCTCAAGGACAAGACCCTGCAGCGGGTGGTCTTCACCGAGATCACCCCGCGCGCGATCAAGGAGGCGATGAACGAGCCGCGGGACATCTCCACGCCGATGGTCGACGCCCAGCAGGCGCGCCGGGCGCTGGATTACCTGGTCGGCTTCAACCTGTCGCCGGTGTTGTGGCGCAAGATCCAGGCCGGGCTTTCGGCCGGCCGCGTGCAGTCGCCGGCGCTGCGCATGATCGTCGAGCGCGAGGAAGAGATCGAAGCCTTCAAGGCGCGCGAGTACTGGTCGGTCGAAGCCGAGTGCAAGCATCCCAGGCAGGACTTCACCGCGCGCCTGGTCAAGCTCGACGGCAAGAAGTTCGAGCAGTTCACGCTCACCGACGGTGAGGCCGCCGAAGCGGCGCGCCAGCGGATCGTCGCCGCCGCCGGCGGCGCGCTGCAGGTCACCGACGTCAACTCCAAGGAGCGCAAGCGCCGTCCGGCGCCGCCCTTCACCACATCGACGCTGCAGCAGGAAGCCTCGCGCAAGCTGGGCTTCACCACCAAGCGCACCATGCAGGTCGCCCAGAAGCTCTACGAGGGCGTGGCGATCGGGGACGAGGGTACCGTCGGCCTGATCAGCTACATGCGTACCGACTCGGTCAACCTGTCGATGGATGCGCTGGCCGAGCTGCGCGACGTCATCGCCCGCGACTTCGGCACCGGTGCGTTGCCCGACAAGCCCAATGCGTACCAGACCAAGTCCAAGAACGCGCAGGAGGCCCACGAGGCGATCCGCCCGACCTCCGCGCTGCGCACCCCGGCGCAGGTGTCGCGCTACCTGGACGACGACCAGCGCCGCCTCTACGAGCTGATCTGGAAGCGCGCCGTCGCCTGCCAGATGATCCCGGCGAGACTCAATACCGTGTCGATCGACATGGCCGCCGGCAGCGAGCACAGCTTCCGCGTGTCGGGGACCACCGTGATCGACCCCGGCTTCCTGGCCGTCTACGAGGAAGGCAAGGACAGCAAGGGCAAGGACGACGACGACGAGGGTCGCAAGCTCCCGGCGATGCAGCCCGGCGACCGCATCCCGCTCGACCGCATCCATGCCGACCAGCATTTCACCGAGCCGCCGCCGCGCTTCTCGGAAGCCTCGCTGGTCAAGGCGCTCGAGGAGTACGGCATCGGCCGTCCCTCGACCTACGCTTCGATCATCGCCACGTTGATGTTCCGCAAGTACGTCGAGCTCGAGAGCCGCCGCTTCCGCCCGACCGACGTGGGGCGCGCGGTGAGCAAGTTCCTGTCCAACCATTTCCCGCGCTACGTCGACTACGACTTCACCGCGCGCATGGAGGACGAGCTGGACGCCATCAGCCGGGGCGAGGAAGCCTGGGTGCCCCTGATGGAACGCTTCTGGGGGCCGTTCAAGCAGCTGGTCGACGAGAAGAAGGAGTCGCTCGACAAGATCGACTCGGGCAGCGTCCGCGTGCTCGGCGACGACCCGGCCAGCGGCCGCCAGGTCAGCGCGCGCATCGGCAAGTACGGCCCGCTCGTGCAGATGGGCACCGTCGAGGACGAGGAAAAGCCGAAGTTCGCCTCGCTCCAGCCCGGCCAGAGCATCTACGCGATCAGCCTCGAGGAAGCGCTGGTGCTGTTCCAGATGCCGCGCGCCCTGGGCGAGTCCAATGGCGAGCCGGTCAGCGTCGGCATCGGCCGCTTCGGTCCGTTCGCCAAGCGTGGCAGCACCTATGCGTCCCTGAAGAAGGAGGACGACCCCTTCACCATCGACTTCGCCCGTGCCGTCGAGCTGGTGGAGGAAAAGGAAGAGATCGCCCGCAACCGGATCATCCGCGAGTGGGAGGGCCATGACGTCCAGGTCCTCAACGGCCGCTTCGGGCCGTACCTCAGCGATGGCAAGATGAACGGCAAGATCCCGAAGGACCGCGAACCGGCCTCGATCGGACTCGAGGAGGCGCTCAAGCTGCTGGAAGAAACCGGCAAGCCGGTGCGCAGCCGCTTCGCCAAGAAGGCCGCCAAGAAGGCACCGGCGAAGAAGGTGGCCAAGAAGACGGCGGCGACCAGGGCACCCGCGAAGAAGGCCGCCAAGAAGGCGACGAAGAAGACGGCGAAGAAGGCCGCAAAGAAAGCCGCAAAGAAGGCACCGGCGAAGAAGGCCGCGGGCAAGACCGCCGGCTGACCGCCGCCCTCCGCCCCACTCGAACGGCCACCTTCGTGTGGCCGTTTGCGTTTGCAGGCTGGATGTCCTGTTTTGTCTTTTTTGTCTGATTTCTTTATTCAAGACAGCGCTGGACATATCAATTACCTGCATAAGCGCACCGAAAAGACACAGAAGCCCCATGTAATGCGGCCCTGTTCCGTTGGGGCGATCACAATTCTTCATGACATCGTTGTCTATCCTGCCGACCGGGGGATCCGGACAGGACATCCACACGAGGGACACCGTCATGAAGACACACCCACGCCTGAGCCTCGGCGCGATCGCCGCCTGCCTGCTCATGGGCGCCCTGCCCACCGGCGAAGCCCGGGCCCACGGCACCATGGTCAAGCCCGTCAGCCGCATCTATGCCTGCGCCCAGGGCAACCGCGAGAACCCCGCCGACCCGGCCTGCCGCGCCGCCTGGGAAGTCGCCGGTCCGCAGCTGTTCTACGACTGGATGGGCATCAACCAGGCCAATGCGAACGGCAACCACCAGGCGGTGGTGCCCGACGGCAAGCTGTGCAGCGGCAACAACCCGACGTTCCGCGGCCTCGACCTGGTGCGCAGCGACTGGCAGGCCACCGACATCGCGCCGGAGGCCAACGGTCGCTATGAGTTCCTGTTCAAGGGCACCGCGCCGCACTCGACCCGCGACTGGGTGTTCTACGTGACCCCGGAAGGCTGGAACCCCGACACCGCGCTGAAGTGGTCCGACCTGCAAGAGTTCTGCCGCATCGGCAACACGCCGCTGTCGGCCGACGGCAACTACCACCTGAGCTGCGCGCTGCCGCAGCGCAGCGGGCGCCACGTGATCTACAACACCTGGCAGCGTTCGGACTCGACGGAAGCCTTCTACACCTGCATGGACGTCAAGTTCGCCGGCGGCGGCAACCCGCCCCCGCCGCCGCAGTGGCAGGATGCGGGCGCGCTGGTGGCGCAGAATGCCTTGCCCGTCGGCACGCAGGTTTCGCTGCGCGTGTTCAATGCCGACGGCAGCGATGCCGAGCGGATCGACGTCGACATCGCCACCGCCGC
>JAUIJO010000126.1 GCA_030431185.1 Gammaproteobacteria bacterium
TCGGCGTGCTCACCAACGGCAGCATCACCCCGGTCGCCTCCGCCAGCGGCAACCACGTCTACCTGTCGGGGACGGGACGTCGCCACCAGCTCGACATCACCCTGCCCCAGGACCCGCCGCCGCCGGGCGACTACGACTACGTCTACCCGGACGGCATCGGCCAGTACACGCCGGGCGAGACCGTGGTCAAGGGCAGCGACGGCAAGCGTTACGCCTGCCGGCCCTTCCCCGAGGGCGGCTGGTGCAACATCAACAGCGCGGCCCACTACGCACCCGGCACCGGCTCGAACTGGCGGGACGCCTGGGTCGAGTTCTGAGCCCCGCGGGCGGGACGGACTCGCGCTGGCGGCCGCCACCTGACAGACTGCCGCCATGAGCGAAGCGCCCGCACTCGACCTCGTCGTCGCCGCCCTCCGCGGCGGCGGCGTCATCGCCTATCCCACCGAGGCCGTGTGGGGCCTGGGCTGCGACCCCTTCGACGAAGCGGCGGTGCTCCGCCTGCTGGACATCAAGCAGCGCACGGTCGACAAGGGCCTGATCCTGATCGCCGCACGCGCTTCGCAGCTCGACGGCCTGGCCGACTGGGAGGCCTTGTCGGGGGAGCGTCGCGACGAGGTGCTGGCCAGCTGGCCCGGCCCCAACACCTGGGTCGTCCCGGCGACCGCCCGCGTCCCCCGCTGGGTCACCGGCGCCCACGACAGCGTGGCGGTCCGCGTCAGCGCGCACCTGCACGTGGTGGCGCTGTGCCACGCCTTCGGCGGTCCGCTGGTCTCGACCAGCGCCAACCTGGCCGGCGCGCCGCCGGCCTTCCTGCATGAACAGCTCGACCCCGCCCTGCTGGCGCGGCTGGATGCGGTCGCGCCCGGGGAAACCGGTGGGATGGCCGCCCCGACCGTGATCCGCGACGCACGCGACGGCCAGCTGCTGCGCGCCTGAGTTTCGCCGCGCCGCCACGTGCCCCCGCCGGCCCGGCGGCGTAGGATCGGGACACCGCCATCCGGCGTCTTGTTGGAGAAGGCAGATGGAAATCCCGTCGTCCCGCACGATCCTGCTGGCCTGCACGCTGGCATTCGCGACCTGCCCGGCCCTCGCCCAGGCGCAGGCCGCCGACCCCGGCGCCGGGATGAGCCCGGAACAGCAGGCCATGATGGCCGCCTGGGAAAAGGCGTCGAAGCCGGGCGCGGAGCACGCGCGGCTGGCCGAACACTTCGTCGGCGACTGGAACGCGCGACAGACGATCTGGATGGACCCCGACGCCCCGCCAATGACCGCGACCGGCAAGGCCACCACCACCGCCGAGTTCGGGGGCCGGCAGATGCGCATGGCCTACAGCGGCGAGATGATGGGCGCGCCCTTCGAAGGCGTCAGCCATACCGGCTACGACAACGTCAGCGGCCACTACACCGGCGTGTGGATGGACAACATGTCCACCGGCACCTACACCATGACGGGTCGATACGATGACGCCAGCCGGACCTACACGTTCAACGGCCAATGGCCGGACCCGATGGACGCCGGATCGATGCTGCCCGTGCGCGAGACCCTGCGCATCGTCGATGCCGACCATCACGTGATGGACATGTACGAGACCCACGATGGCCAGGAGCGCCACACCATGAGGATCGAATTCAGCCGGGCCGAATAGGCGCGCGTTCATCCAAGCGCTTTCCCGGCGCGGCCCCAGGGCGCAAGATGGCGGCATGCGCCCGACGCCCGCCGCCGCCCACCACACCCCCCGTTTGCTGCCGGCCGCGTGCCTGCTGGCCGGGGTGTTGGCGTGCGGGAACGGCCTGGCCGAGACCGTCACCATCTACCGCTGCACCGACGGCCAGGGCCGACTGAGCCTGCGGGACACGCCCTGCAAGGCCGGCGAGACCGAGCAGGTGCAGACGATGCGCAAACCGGTGGATCCGCCGCCCGCCCGGGCGCCCACCCCGCCGCCCGCGGCCGTGCCACCCCGCCCCGCCGCGCCTGCCGCGCCGCAGGTGGTCTATATCCAGCCGCCCCGCCCCATGTACGAATGCACCACGCCCGATGGCGAGACCTACACGAGCGATACGCCGGAAGGCAATCCGCGCTGGGTGCCGCTGTGGACGCTCGGCTACCCCGTCGCAACGGGCCCCGTGCACGGGGGCGGCTACCGGGGGCGCGTGGATGTCGGCGGTGGCAGCGTGAGGGGCCGCATCGACGTGGGCGGCGGCTACCGGCAAGGCGGCAGCCCGCCGCTCGCGACCGTCGGTTATCCCGCGGGAACCTGGATCCGCGACACCTGCAACGCCCTGCCCCAGCGCGAAGTCTGCGATCGCCTGCGCGATCGTCGCTATGCCCTGGATCGCCGTTACAACAGTGCGCTGCAGAGCGAGCGGCACGCCATCGACGAGGAGCAGCGCGGCATCGACGCGCGGCTCGCCAACGACTGCCGGAACCCATGACGTCCCGTCGCCCGACCCTCGCCGCGCCTGGCGGCGCACGCACCCGCCTGCTTCATCGCGCGACGCGCCCGCTGCTCCTGGCCGGCCTGTCCAGCGTGGTGTGCGTCGCCATGTTCGCCACCGCGCCCGCGCGGGCCCAGACCACCCTGTACCGCTGCACCGATGCCGGGGGCAACCTGACCATCCAGAGCGCGCCCTGTCCGGCCGGTACCGAGGAGCGCAAGCAGGTGGTCAACGACCTGCCCAGCGCCCCGCCCGAGGCCGCCCCGCGGCCCTCGACGTTGCCCGAACCGGAATGGCAAATCGCGCCAGCCGAGCCGGCGCCGCTCTCGACCCCCCTGCCGGCGCTCGCACCGGCGCAGGCGCCCGCGTCCGAGCCGGCGGCGATGCCGACGCCCGGCCAGCCGATCGTCCGGGCGATTCCGCTGGAAACGCGCTCGGACGGCATCGGCGTGGGCGGTGACAGCGTTTCAGATTTCCAGTTGCTCGACTCCGGGACGCCCCTGGCCGAACGCGAGCCCACCCCCGACGATCCCGCGGCGGGCGACGCGGACGCGGAGGCCACGCCACCGCCGCCCCTGTATGCCTGCCGCACCTGGGACAACGACAGCTACTTCGGCGAGCGCGCCGAACCTCCCCCGCGCTGCGCGCCCTTGCAGACGATCGGCATCGGCGGCAATCCGGGCATCGGCGCGGGCAGCGCCTGCGAGATGCGCGACGATACCTGCACCGCGGTGCCGGAAGCGCAACTGTGCGACGCCTGGCTGCGCCACCTGCGCGATGAGCAGGCCAAGCTGGTGTTCGCCCGCAGCGACGACCCTGCCGCCACCCGCGCCGGGATCGAACGCATCGAGGCGCTGCTCGACGCGAGCAACTGCAGGTGAGCCCGAGCGGAGGTTCGCGAATCGCCCGTCCAGCTGGATCGGGAGCCCGGGGCAGACGCCGGGGCCGGTGGACTGCCCGCATCGGCAGCCGCATTTGATGGGTATTCCGACGCGGGCGCGACCGCGGCCGCCCCGGCTCAGAACCCGTAGCGCAGGAAGCCGCCGTCCACGGCGATGCATTCGCCGGTGATGTAAGCGGCAGCCGGCAGGCACAGGAAGGCCACGGCGGCGGCCACCTCCTCGGGCTCGCCGACGCGCCCGAGCGGCGTGCGCAGCAATAGCTCGTCGAGATAGTCGGCGTCGGCCAGCTTGCCGGAGGTGCGGCGGGTGCGGATGTACCACGGCGCGACCGCGTTGACGCGCACGCCGTCCTCGGCCCATTCGATGGCGAGGTTGCGGGTCATCTGGTGCATGGCCGCCTTGCTCATGCCATAGGGCACGCCGGTGCGCACCGCCGTGGCACCCGACACGCTGCCGACGTTGACGATGCTCGAGGCGGCATGGCGCGTGAGCAGCGGATGCAGGTAGCGCGACAGCTCGAACGCCGCGAAGGTGTTCACCTCGAAGATCGAGCGCCATTCGTCGTCGGCGTACTCGGTGGCCGGCTTGCTCAGGTTGCCGCCGGCGTTGTTGACCAGGATGTGCAGACCTTCGCCGAAGTCCTCCACCCAGTCCAGCAACTCGCGGCGCTGCTCGTCGTCGGCGACGTCGGCGGCGAACCACTCGATGTCGCTCTCGGGGAAGTCCTCGCGCAGTTCGTCGCGCACCGCGTCGAGGGCGTCCGCGTCGCGCGCGGCGAGCAGGACGTCGGCGCCGAAGCCCAGCAGCTCGCGGGCGATCGCCTGGCCGATGCCGGCGCTGCCGCCGGTGACCAGTGCGAGTTGTCCGTCCAGTCGCCAACGGTTCGGGTCCATGTCTGTTCCTCGTCGAGTCGCCCGCCGACAGATGCCTGCGTCCCGTCGTAGCATAGCGCTTGATCGGGGCCACCATCCCGGTCGGCCGGATTCGAGGAGACGCCCATGCCACGCCGCCACCGTTTCACCCTGTGCCTTGCACTCACCGCCGCCCTGTCGCTGGGCGCCTGCAGCGAGCCCGAGGCGCCCGACAAGGAGCAACCGCCCGAGCCGCAGGCGAGCACTGCCGGCGACGCGACCGACATGCGCGACGCGATCCAGGCGCCGATCGACAAGGCCAAGGCCGCCGAACAGGCGATCCAGGACGCCGCCCAGGCCCAGGACGCTGCCGTCGAGGCCGCGGGCGGCTGAGGCGCCGGCCGCGCGAATGCCTCCCGGGTGAAACCTGCCCGGCGCAGCGCGCGGGTCCGGGAGCGACGGGAGACGAGTAGCGAACCGCAGGATGGGTCGAGCGTAGCGATACCCATCATCGCGCGCGGGCGCACGCAGGAAAGCGGATTGCACCGGCACGGTGCGACCCGGACTGCATCTGCCCGCCACCCGCGCACCGGATGCCACTCAAAAGAAGAACGCCCCGGCATGGCCGGGGCGTCTTTCAACCCGCGCACGCTCGCGAGCGTGCGATCAGAGATTGCAGAAGCAGTACGCCAGCGACTTCACCGGCACGCCGGCGGTGGGCTTGATCGAACCTTCGAGGAAACGCAGGTCCTCGCCCATCTGCGGGAACGCGCCGGCCAGCATGTGCGCGCCCAGGCCGCTGTGGCGCAGCAGGGCGCTGCCGGCGCGACCCTCGGCAAGGCCGGTGAAGAAGCGTTCGAACGGCGTGGCCTGCTTCTCGACGTAGCGCACCGCGTAATCGCCTTCCTCGCCCAGTTCGGCGCGCTTGGCGACGTCGGCGATGGCGGTGTCCAGGCCGCCGAAGTCGTCCACCAGGCCACGCTCGCGGGCCTGCGCGCCGCTCCAGACGCGACCGCGGGCGACCTGGTCGACCTGCTCGACCGACTTGCCGCGCGCGGCGGCCACGCGACCGGTGAAGTCGCGATAGCCCTTCTCGATCACGGCCTGGATGACCTGGCCCACTTCCGGCGCGAGCTCGCGGGTGACGTCGAACGCACCGGCGAAACGCGTGGTGCCGACGCCATCGCTATGCACGCCGATCTTCTCCAGCGCGCGCGGCACCGTCGGGATCAGGCCGAAGATGCCGATCGATCCGGTGATCGTCGACGGGTCGGCGTAGATGCGATCGGCATTCATTGAGATCCAGTAACCGCCCGATGCGGCGAGATCGCCCATCGACACGACCACCGGCTTGCCGGCTTCCTTCAATGCCACGACTTCGCGGCGGATCTGCTCGGAGGCGAAGACCTCGCCACCCGGCGAGTCCACGCGCAGGACCACGGCCTTGACCTTGTCGTCGTCGCGCGCCTGGCGCAGCAGCGCCGACGTGGACTTGCCGCCCACCGTGCCGGGGGGCTGCTCGCCGCCGCTGATCTCGCCTTCGGCCACCACCACCGCCACCTGCGGGCGCGGGTCGACGGCCTTCAACGCGGCCTTGTCGATGTGGGCCATGTAGGTATCGAGGTCGATCTGGCGGAAGCCGCCCTCGGCGTCCTCGTCGGCGACGCCCGCCTCGACCAGCATGTCGTCGAACTGCTCCCGGGTCTTGAGGCCATCGACCAGCTTCTGGCCGAGTGCGTACCGGGCCAGGTCACCGTCCACGGCCTGGATGCCGGCATCCATCCCGTTGATCGCGGCCGACAGTCCGGCGGCGTCGAGCTTGCGCGCCTTCGCGACGTCGGCCAGGTAACGCTGCCAGAGGTCGTTCATCCAGAACAGGTCGGCTTCCTTCGCCTCGGGCGAGGCCGCGTCCAGCACATAGGGTTCGGCCGCCGACTTGTACTCGCCGACCTTGAACAGGTGCACGTCCACGCCGAGCTTGTCCTGCAGCAACTCGCGGTAGTAGGTGCGGTAACGGCCCAGGCCCTCGAGCATCATCCCGCCCATCGGGTCGAGGTAGACCTCGTTGGCCTCGGCGGCCACCTGGTACTGGCCCTGCCCCATGGACTCGCTGAAGGCGAGCACCGGCTTGCCGCTCTCGCGCAGCCGCGCCACCGCGCGGGCGAGTTCGCGACGCGAGGCCATGCCGCCGCCCTGCAGGCCGTCCAGGCGAAGCACGACGCGCTCGATGTTGGCGTCGCCGGGCGCCGAGTCCAGCACCCGTAGGAGATCGCGCAACTGCACTTCGCCGCCATGCTGGCCCATGGACTTGGCCAGCGCGCGCGTCACCGGATCGGAGCTGAACTGCTCCACCAGGTTGCCCTCCGGCGCGATCACCAGGGTGCTGCGCTCGAGCAGCGGAATCGCACGCTCACCGCTGCCCAGGGCAACCAGCAGGATCAGCAGGAGGCCGAAGAACAGGATGTTGAAGATCAGCCGGCGGGTGAAGTTCATGGCATCCCACAGGCCCACGAAGATGCGGGCGACGGGGTTGCGTTGGACAGTGGAGTTCATGGCATCGCGAGGTTGGAATCAGGCCTCCAGACTACCCGACCGGGCGTCGAGGGGCATCGGCCGAACGTCACCCGGCGCATCGGCCGGGTTACTGCCCGCCCGTGGCCACCGGCAGGCGATGCGCCTGGCTCGCGCGCATGAAGCGCACCGACAGCAGGACCGCCGCGACGGACAGGCCGCCGATCAGGCCCACCCACATGCCCTTCGGTCCCCAGCCCAGGCCCAGGCCGAGACCGGCGCCCAGCGGCATCCCGATACCCCAATAGGCGACTGCCGCCAGGATCATCGGGATGCGCGTGTCCTTCAGCCCGCGCAAGGCGCCGGCCGACAACACCTGGATGCCGTCGGGGAACTGGAACGCCGCCGCATAGAGCAGCAGGCTGGCCGCGAGCGAGGCGACGGCGGCGTCGGCGGTGTAGAAGCCGACCACCAGGTCGTGCCCGCCCAGCAGGACGCAGGCCGACACCAGCTGGGTGCCGAGCATGATCGTGTAGCCGGCGAACGCGGCCCGGCGCACGCCGGCGGCGTCGCCACGCCCGAGCGCATGGCCCACGCGCACGGTGGTGGCCTCGGCCAGCCCCATCGGAATCATGAAGCACAACGCCGCGACGTTGATCGCGATCTGGTGCGCCGCGGCGGGGACTTCGCCCAGGCGCCCGATCAGCAGGGCGGTCGCGATGAACAGGCCGCCTTCCATCGCCACGGTCACGCCGATCGGAAGCCCCGTGGCCAGCAGGCCCTTGATGGCCGGCCAGCGCGGGCCGTCGAAGCGCTCGAACAGGCGCAGCCCGGCGAAGCGCGGCGAACGCCGCAGGTAGATCGCGAAGCCGATCGCCTGCGCCCACATCATCGCCGCCGACGCGAATCCAAGCCCGCCCGCGCCGAGTTCGGGCAGGCCGAACGCGCCATAGGTGAACGCGTAGCCCATCGGGACCAGCAGCAACAGTCCGCCGAAACCAAACAGCATCGTCGGCAGGGTCCAGTGCAACCCATCGCAGAGGTAACGCATGCACAGGTACAGGGTCAGCGCGGGCACGCCCCAGCGGATGCCGTGCAGGAAGGCTTCCGCGCCCGGCCGGATCTCCGGCGCGATGCCCATGGGGCCGAGCGCCAGCGTGGCCAGGGTCATGAAGGCGAACAGCAGCAGGCCCAGGCCCGCCGACAGCCACAGCGCCTGGCGGAACAGCGCGCCGATCTCGTGGCGCCGCCCGCGGCCGTCGAGCTGCGAGACCGCGGCGGGCACGGCCATCAGGGTGCCCATGGGGATCATCACCGGCAGCCAGAACAGCGCCGTGCCGATCGACACCGACGCCAGCGTGTCGGTGCCGTGGTGGCCGGCGATGACGCTGTCGACGAAACCGATCAGGCCGGTCGCCAGATGGCCCAGCACCAACGGCGCGGAAAGGATGGCGGAGGCGCGCACGTCGCGGCGGAAGCGCGGGCGGGCGGGGACGAGGGAGGACATGCGGGGCACCGTCGGGCGACTTCGGCCGGCAGCGATCAGGTGTCGCGCGCTGGCGCCGGGTCACGGCAGCCCGTTATCTTAGCGGTCGCATCCTGAACACGCGCGTGGACGCTTCCGAAACGCCATGACCGATCAAGCCGCCGCAAGCCTCGTCGGCAACGACGCTCCCGCCGGGCCGCACGGCCACTGCGAGAACTGCAACGCTGTGCTGCACGGCCACTACTGCCACGACTGCGGGCAGTCCACGCACAGTCCGGTGCGCCACGTCGGCCACGCCATCGAGGAGGTGTTCGAGTCCTTCTGGCACCTCGATGGCCGCGTGTTCCGCACCCTGCGCGACCTGCTGGTGCCCGGACGCGCCGCGATCGAGTACCTCGCCGGCCACCGCGCGCGCTACATCCCGCCGCTGCGCATGTTCGTGATCCTCAGCGTGCTGACGTTCTTCATCGGCCGGCTCATGATCCACATCGAGGACGCGCCGGTGGTCATCGACGCCGGCAAGGAGTCGGTCGCACTGGCGGAGCTCGACACCGTCGAAGCGGTGAAAAAGCGCCGCGACGAGATGCTCGCGGAGATGCGCAAGGCCCGGGAAGAGGCGGCGGCCGACGGCGCCGCGCTGCCCGGCGTGGACGTCGTGCTGATCACCGCCGAGACGCGCATCCGCGGCGAGGCGGCCAATCGCATCGGCCAGTTGCAGCGCGCGGAACGTCGCGCGAAGGCGAAGGCGGGCGCTGCCGGCGGCGGGGTTGCCGCGGAGGCCGACGCGGCGAAGGAACCTGCATCCACGGCGACGCGTGCCGCCGATCCGGCGACCCCGGCTGGCGATGCATCCGCCGCGGCGACCGCAGGTGCCGCGGAAGACGCTGGTGCGGGCGAGGACGACGAGTTCGAGGGACCGCTGTTCACCCCCGACTCCGAAGCCTGGAAGGTCGACGAGGACACGGTGAACATCAAGAGCCTGCCCGCACCGGCCAATGCCTGGCTGAACCACAAGCTCGCCCGAATGGCCGCGAACTTCGAGCGCCTCGACGGACGCCCCGACCTGTACCTGCAGGCGTTCCTGGGCTCGGTGCCGTCCGCGCTGTTCGTGCTGGTGCCGCTGTTCGCGCTGCTGCTGAAGGTCGCCTACCTGTTCAAGC
>JAUIJO010000127.1 GCA_030431185.1 Gammaproteobacteria bacterium
GACGAGATCGACCGGGTGTTCGAACACCGCCTGTTGTGGTCGACCGATCGTCGCAACGTGGCCGAATTCCGTCGAAGCGACTACCTGGGCGGGGAGGACGGAGTCTCGCTGGCCGAAAGCGTCCGCAGCCGCGCCTGCAGCGCGATCGGACATGCCCCCACCGGACCCATCCGGCTGCTGACCCACCCGCGCTACTTCGGCCATGTGTTCAACCCGGTCAGCTTCTACTACTGCTACCGCCCCGACGGCACGACGCTGGACGCGATCGTCGCGGAAATCACCAACACGCCCTGGTCCGAGCGCCATGCCTATGTCCTCGACACGGCCGACGCCGTGCGGCGCGGCGATGCCCTGGAATGGGATTTCGACAAACAGTTCCATGTATCGCCGTTCATGGCCATGGAACGCCGCTACCGCTGGCGCTTCACCCCACCCGGCGACGTCCTCAACGTGCACATGCAGGCGTGCGAAGGCGAGCATCGCGAGTTCGATGCCAGCCTGGGCCTGGCGCGCCGTCCCCTCGACGGCCGTTCGCTCGCGAGGCTGCTGTGGCGGTATCCGCTGATGACCGCGCAAGTGCTCGGGAAGATCCATTGGCAGGCCTTGCGCCTGTGGCTCAAGCGCGTGCCGGTCCACGACCACCCCCGACGGCTGGGAGACACCCGATGAACGAAGCCGTTTCCGCCCTCGGGCGAGACGTGCGCTATACCGCGCTGGACCGCATGCTGCGGCAGCGGCTGCTGGCCATGCTCGCGACGCTCGATCATGGCCAGCTGGTGGTCGTGGACGCCCTGGGCGAGACGCGCCTGGGCCAGGCGTCGGAGGACGGCCTGGAGACCACCGTGCACGTCCGCGACCCGGGCTTCTATCGCGCGGTGGCGGCACAGGGCAGCGTGGGTGCGGGCGAGGCCTACATCGAGGGCGCCTGGCACTGCACGGACCTGGTCGCGCTGGTACGGCTGCTGGTCCGCAACCGAGAGCTGCTCGACGGCATGGAAGGCGGCCTGGCGCGGTTCGGCGGCTGGCTGTTGCGCGGCTGGCACGCGATGCGCCGCAACACCCGCGAGGGCAGCCGGCGCAACATCACCGCCCACTACGATCTCGGCAACGCGTTCTTCGGCCTGTTCCTGTCGCCGGACCTGATGTATTCCTCGGCTCGCTTCGAGTCCGACACGGATACGCTCGAAACCGCTTCCCGGCGCAAGCTGGACACGATCTGCGCGCACCTCGAACTCCGGCCCGGCGACCGCGTGCTCGAGATCGGCACCGGCTGGGGCGGTTTCGCGCTGCATGCCGCGCGCCACCATGGCTGCCATGTCACCACCACCACGATCTCGCGCGAACAACATGCGCTGGCCAGCCGGCGGGTGGCCGAAGCGGGCCTGCAGGACCGCGTCACCCTGCTGCTCGAGGACTACCGGGACCTGCGCGGCACCTACGACAAGCTGGTGTCCATCGAGATGATCGAAGCCGTCGGCGCGGCCTATCTCGATACCTACTTCGCGACGCTGGGCCGCCTGCTGGTGCCGGGGGGACGCGCGGTACTGCAGGCGATCACCATCGAGGACCACCGCTACGCGCAGGCCCGCGATTCGGTCGACTACATCAAGCGCTTCGTGTTCCCCGGCAGCTTCATCCCCTCGATCGGCGCGATGATGGATGCCAAGACCCGCTGCTCCGACCTGCAGCTGCTGCACATGGACGACTTCGGCCCCTCCTATGCACTGACACTGCGCGCCTGGCGGCAGCGCTTCCTCGCCCGGCTGCCCGAGGTGCGCGCGCAGGGCTTCGACGCGCGCTTCATCCGCATGTGGACCTTCTACCTGGCCTATTGCGAAGGCGGCTTCCTGGAACGCGCGACGGGCGTGGCGCACCTGGTGATGGCCCGCCCCGGTCGACGCGCAGGCGACGGGGTGCCGGCGCGATGAACACCCTCGCGCTGCTGGGAACCGTCTGGCTGTGCGCCGCCCTCGCCATGGGCCTTGGCTGGGCCTGGCAGCAACGCCGGGCCAATGCCGGCATCGTGGACGTGATCTGGGCGGGTGGCGTCGGCGGTGCCGCGATCCTGCTGGGCGTGCTCGGCGACGGCGCACTGCTGCCCCGCTCGCTCCTGGCGGTCCTCGGCGGCCTGTGGGGCCTCCGGCTCGCCCGTCACTTGTGGACCCGCGTGCGCGGGGAAAGCGAGGATGGACGCTACGCCCACCTGCGTCGCCACTGGAACGGCAATGCGTTCCTGTTCTTCCTGTTCTTCCAGGCCCAGGCGCTTCTCGTGGTCCTGTTCGCCCTGCCCTTCCTCGCGGTCGCCGCCAATCCCGTCCCGCATGCCAGTGCCTGGACGTGGGTGGGCCTCCTGGTCTGGCTGCTGGGCGTGGCCGGCGAGGCCGCCGCGGACCGGCAACTGGCCCGCTTCCGAGCCGACCCCGGCAACCGCGGCACGACCTGCCGGTCGGGCTGGTGGCGATATTCGCGGCACCCCAACTACTTCTTCGAGTGGCTGCACTGGCTGGCCTACGTCGCCCTCGCCGTCGGTTCGCCCATCGCCTGGCTGGCATGGTCCGGCCCGATCGTCATGTACGCATTCCTGCGCTGGATCAGCGGCATCCCGTACACCGAGGCACAGGCGCTGCGGACCCGCGGCGAGGATTACCGCCGTTACCAGGCGACCACGCCGATGCTGTTCCCATGGTTTCCACGCACGCCTCCCTCCCCCGACACCCATGAGGCCCCATGAACGCGAGCTTCGAGTCCCGACTGGCACCCGAGCGTCCCGGACCTGGCCTGATCGGCCTGGCCGAACGCGGCTGGATCCCCGACGTCCTGCTCAGGCAGGGCATCCGCCGGCTGTGCCGGCAGCGCTTGCGTGAGGAGCATGCCGGCGGCTGGATCGCCGAATCGCAGCGCTTCGACACGCGGCTGGACCTGCTGCGGGGCAGTCCGATCGCCATCCATGCCGATGCGGCCAACGCGCAGCATTACGAGCTGCCGCCGGAATTCTTCCGGCTCTGCCTGGGCGCACGGCTGAAGTACTCCGCCTGCTTCTATCCCGGGGGGAACGAGAGCCTGGACGAAGCCGAGGACGCCATGCTGGCGTTGTATGGCGAACGCGCCGCGCTGGAGGACCACCAGGACATCCTCGAGCTCGGCTGCGGCTGGGGCTCGCTGACCCTGTGGATGGCCGAGCGCTATCCCAATGCGCGGATCACCGCGGTGTCGAGCTCCGCCGCGCAACGCGAACACATACGGGCCCAATGCCACCAGCGCGGGTTCGACCACGTGCGCGTCATCACTGAAGACGTCAACGTGCTGGAGCTGGAGGCGGCGGCATACGACCGCTGCGTCTCGGTCGAAATGTTCGAGCACATGCGCAACTACGCCACGCTGATGGAGCGGATCTCGCGCTGGTTGCGACCGGGCGGCATGCTGTTCGTGCACATCTTCGTCCACCGGACCCTGATGTATCCCTTCGAGACGTCGGGCGAGGACAACTGGATGGGCCGGCATTTCTTCACCGGGGGCCTGATGCCCTCGGCCGACACGCTCGCCTGGTTCCAGGACCACCTCACCCTGGATCGGCGCTGGCTGCTGGATGGCCGCCACTACGCGCGCACCGCCAACCACTGGCTGTCCCGGCAGGATCGCCACCGCGACGCGGTCCACGCGATCCTCGCGCAGACCTACGGGGAGGACCAGGCCGCGCTGTGGGCGCAGCGCTGGCGGATGTTCTGGATGGCCTGCGCGGAGATGTTCGACTACGACGCGGGCCGGCAATGGGGCATCGGCCACTACCGCTTCACCCGACCCCACACCGTGACCTCGACCGGAGGAACCCACCGATGACCGCCTCCCCGGCCTGCGCACGCGCGCGCGACCGTTCGATCGCCCTGCTGCTCGTGGCGATGCTCGCCGGCTGCATGCACCAGCCCCCGACCATCACGCCCGCGGCGTCGGTCGAACTGCCGCGATTCATGGGCAAGTGGTACGTCATCGCCCACATCCCCACCTTCGCCGAACGCGACGCCTACAACGCGGTGGAGCGTTACGAGCTCCAGGCCGACGGCCGCATCCGGACCACCTACACGCAACGCAGGGGCGGCTTCGACGCCGACGAGACGACCCTGCACCCGATCGGCCGGGTCGTGCCCGGGACCGGGAACGCGGTGTGGACGATGCAGTTCGTGTGGCCCATCCGCGCGGAATACGTCATCACCTACGTCGATGCGGACCATACCCAGACCATCATCGGTCGCAGCAAGCGGGACCATGCCTGGATCATGGCGCGCACGCCCAGCATCCCCGAGGCCGACTACCAGGCGCACCTCCAGCGCCTGCGGGACATGGGGTATTCGCTGGAGGACCTGCGCCGCGTGCCCCAGCGCTGGCCGGAGTAACACCATCGGACCCGCCACCGGGCGTCCCCCGCGCCGCCCGGTGATGCGATAATGGCCCGATGAATGCCCCACTCCGCAACGATCCGCTCGTCATCGCCGGGAAAACCTACGGGTCCCGCCTGCTCACCGGCACCGGCAAGTTCAAGGACCTCGAAGAGACCCGGCTGGCGACCGATGCGGCCGGCGCCGAGATCGTCACCGTCGCCATCCGCCGCACCAACATCGGGCAGATGCCAGGCGAGCCGAACCTGCTCGACGTGCTCCCGCCGGAGCGCTTCACCCTCCTCCCCAACACCGCCGGCTGCTACACCGCCGACGACGCCGTCCGCACCTGCCGGCTGGCCCGCGAACTCCTCGACGGCCACGCGCTGGTCAAGCTTGAGGTGCTGGGCGACCAGAAGACCCTGTTCCCGGACGTCGTGGCGACGCTGGCGGCCGCCCGGACACTGGTGGACGACGGCTTCGACGTGATGGTCTACACCTCCGACGATCCGATCCTGGCCAAGCGCCTGGAGGAGATCGGTTGCGTGGCGGTGATGCCGCTGGCGGCGCCGATCGGCTCCGGCCTGGGCGTGCAGAACCGCTACAACCTGATGGAGATCGTGGAGAACGCCAAGGTTCCGATCATCGTCGACGCCGGCGTGGGCACCGCTTCGGACGCGTCCATCGCGATGGAGCTGGGCTGCGACGGGGTGCTGATGAACACCGCGATCGCCGGCGCCCGCGACCCGGTGCTGATGGCGCACGCCATGAAACTGGCGGTGGAAGCCGGGCGTGCGGCGTTCAAGGCCGGCCGGATCCCACGCAAGCGCTATGCCTCGGCCTCCAGCCCCGTGGACGGACTGATCGGCTGATGTCCGACCCGTCCGACAAACCGGCCGGCAAGGCCCCGCCCAAACCCTTCACCGTGCACGAAGGGCAGCGCCAGATCCGCAGTTTCGTGCTCCGCCAAGGGCGTTTCACGCCGGCCCAGCAGCGCGCGTTCGACGAGGCCTGGCCCCGCTTCGGGCTGGAGTACTCGGGCCAGCCGCGCGATTTCGACGCGGTCTTCGGTCGCTCCGCCCCCAAGGTGATGGAAATCGGCTTCGGCAACGGCGAGGCCCTGCGTTTCGCCGCCCGGCAGGACCCCTCGCGCGATTACATCGGCCTGGAGGTGCACGCCCCGGGCGTGGGCCGCCTGCTCAATGCGCTGGCCGAGGACGGCAGCGACAACGTGCGCGTCTACCACCATGACGCGGTGGAAGTGCTCGTGAACGAAGTCGCCGACGGCAGCCTGGACGAGATCCGGATCTATTTCCCGGACCCGTGGCACAAGAAGCGCCACAACAAACGCCGCCTGGTCCAGCCGGGCTTCGCCGACCTGCTGGTGCGCAAGCTCGCCGACGATGGCCGCTTGCACCTCGCCACCGATTGGCAGGACTATGCGGAGCATATGTGGGACGTGCTGGATGCCACCGGGGGCCTTGCCAATCGCGCCGGCGCGCGGGGATCGGTGTCGCGGCCCGACTGGAGGCCGCAGACGCACTTCGAGACGCGCGGCCAGAAGCTGGGGCACGGGGTCTGGGACCTGTTGTACGACAAGACGCGGGATTCGTGATTCGTGATTCGTGATTCGGCCAACACACCGCAAGCTGTACCGTCGAACCACGTCCGCGACATCGATGCCCGTCCCCGGCGGCCCATGCCCGTCCGGGCGACGCCCCACCCGACCCCCCGATCACGCCCCTGATGGACACCACGCTGGCGCTCACCACCGACATGAAGCTCGTCCTCGGGCTGGTGGGCTTCACGATGGTGATGTTCCTGTTCGAGCGCATCCGCGCGGACGTGGTCGCCCTGGTCGTGCTGGTGCTGCTGGGCCTGTCGGGGCTGGTCGCGCCCGATGAGCTGTTCAACGGCTTCTCCGGCCAGGCGGTCATCAGCGTCATCGCCACGATGATCCTGGGCGCCGGGCTGGACCGGACCGGCGCACTCAACCGGCTGGCGGCATGGTTGCTGCGGCGTGCCCATGGCGTCGAGCAGCGCCTGATGCTGCTGACCGGCGCGATCGCCGGCCTCAACTCCTCCTTCATGCAGAATCCCGCGGTGATGGCGCTCTACCTGCCGGTCGCTTCGCGCCTGTCCTCGCGCACCGGGCTCTCGCTGCCCCGCCTGCTGCTGCCGATCGCCGCCGCGATCATGATGGGCAGCGCGCTGACCATGGTCGGCAACTCACCGCTCATCCTGCTCAACGACCTCCTGGTCGCGGCCAACAGCAACCTGCCCTCGGGCGCGGCGACGCTGGAACCGCTGAAGATGTTCGCGCCGCTGCCGATCGGCCTGACCCTGCTCGCCGCGGCGCTCGCCTACTTCCACTTCTTCGGCCACAAGCTCGAGCGCGACGAGGTCGGCAAGGGCGTGACCCCGGCACGCACGCAAAGCTACTTCGCCAAGGCCTACGGCATCGAAGGCGACGTCTACGAGCTGACCGTCACCGCCGAAAGCCCGCTGGTGGGCATGTCCCTGGGCGAAGCGGAAACCCTGCACGGCGTGCCCCTGCTGCTCGCGCTCAAGAGCAACAACGAAGAACGCCTCGCGCCGCCGGCGGACACGCGCATCTGGGTCGGCAGCGTGCTCGGCGCGATGGGACCCAAGCAACAGGTGGCGGACTTCGCCCAGAACAACTTCCTGCGCCTGACCTCGCGCCTGCGCAACTTCGGCGACCTGTTCAACCCCAGCCGCGCGGGCATCTCCGAGGCGGTGATCCCGCCGACCTCGGGCTTCATCGGCAAGACCGGCCGGGAACTGGAGCTGCGCAAGCAACGCGGCATCAGCCTCCTGGCGATCAACCGGGAGAAGGACGTCCTGCGCGAGGACGTGCGCAACCAGCCGCTCCGCTCGGGCGACATGCTGGTCCTGCACAGCATCTGGACCGACCTGGCCAAGGCCGCCGCCGGCAAGGACCTGGTCGTGGTCACCGACTACCCCAAGGGCGAGCAGCGGCCGCACAAGTTCAAGATCGCGATGGGCATCTTCGCCGTCGCCATGCTGCTGGCGCTGTCCTCGCGGCTGCCGGTGTCCCTGGCGTTGATGGCCGGCGTGGCGGGCATGCTGATCGCCGGGGTGATCCACATCGACGAAGCCTATTCGGCGATCAACTGGAAGACGGTCTTCATGATGGCCTGCCTGATCCCGCTGGGGTGGGCGATGGACTCCAGCGGCGCGGCGGCCTGGGTGGCCGGGCACAGCATCGAACAGCTGCCCGAGGGCACGCCGATCTGGATCATGCAGTTGCTGCTGGGCCTGCTGACGACGGCGTTCTCGCTGGTGATCAGCCACGTGGGCGCGACGATCGTGGTGGTGCCCCTGGCGATCAACATCGCCCTGGCGGCAGGCGGCAACCCGACCGCCTTCGCGCTGATCGTCGCCCTGTCGGCCTCGAACAATTTCATGACCGCGTCCAACCCGGTGATCTCGATGATCACCGGACCGGCGGGCTATTCCGGCAAGGAACTGTGGAAGATCGGCGGCCCCTTGTCGCTGGTCTACACGACGATCGCGGTGCTGATGGTCAATCTGTTGTTCTGAGGGGGAATGGGGCGCGGGAGCGTCCCGCCCGCCCGGATCCCCGCCATCGCCGGGATGACCCGCCAGGCCCGGCCGATCCCGGTTCCCTAGCTCCCATGCCGCGAAGCCTGCTCCTGCAGCCAGACAGCTCCCTCGCGGACGGTCACGTCGATCTCGCGAAGCGCTTCGCCGCGGCAGGGGCCGGCCACGCATTCGCCCCGCTCGAGTTCGAAGCTGGCGCCATGCGCCGCGCAGACCAGCAGGCCCTCCTTGCTGCGCAGGAACTGACCGGGCGACCAGTCGAGCCGACGCCCCGCGTGCGGACAGATGTTCAGCCACGCGCGCACCGCGTCGCCCCGGCGCAAAACCAGCAACGACTCGGCATCGCCCTGGATGACGGCCTCGACTTCAACGAGCGTGTCGTCGGCCAGCTGCCCGAGTTGCAGCAAGGGCGCGGCCTGCGCCTCCGAAACCTGACTGTCATCACGCATCTTTAACGAATCCATTACACGGCCATCCGGTCGCCGGCCGATACTCCTGCCTCGGCGATGTTGCCGCATTGTGTCACGACGTACTGAATGTCCGCCCAAACCTTCCGTTTCGACTCCGCCTGGTTCCGCTCACGCGTGCATGCCGCGGCCACCCCGCGCAAGCCGAGGCAGCGCTGGTTGCGCATCGCGTGCGGCATCGTGGGCATCGCCCTGCTGGCGGTGCTGGTGATGTTCAGCGTGGTGATCGGCGCGGCGATGATCGGGGCGGGCCTTCTGTACCGGATGTGGCGCCAGCGGGGCAAGCCCGTGGCGCGCGACGGCCGGGTCATGGACGGCGAATACCGCGTGGTGGAAAAACCCCGCCTGCCGCCGGTAGGCTGAGCGTCCCGGGCCGCGAGCGGCCCCACCCGAGCCACTCTTCCATGGGCGATGTCATCCAGGCGCCGGCAGCGCCGCGCATTCCCGTCCTGATCGACGGGGATTCCTCCCACCGCTTCCCGGTGCGACGCATCTACTGCGTGGGACGCAACTTCGCGGACCACGCGCGCGAAATGGGCGCGACGGCGCCTGTCGGCCGTGCCGACCGCGGCCAACCGGTGTTCTTCCTCAAGCCCGCCGACGCCCTCGTCGTCGATGGCGACGTGCCCTACCCACCGGGGACCCGCGACCTGCACCACGAGGTCGAACTGGTGGTGGCCCTGGGCCGGGACGCGCCGCCGGGCGAACTGGACCCCCGCGCCGCCGGTGCGATCGTGTATGGCTACGCGCTGGGCCTGGACCTCACGCGCCGCGACCTCCAGGCGGCGGCCAAGGCCAAGGGCTTGCCCTGGGATACCGGCAAGGCCTTCGACAACGCCGCACCCATCGGCACGCTGCTTCCGGCCGCCGCGCTGGG
>JAUIJO010000128.1 GCA_030431185.1 Gammaproteobacteria bacterium
ACCATCAAGATCAAGGCCTCGAAAAATCCTGCATTCAAGGCTGGCAAGGCGCTGAAGGATGCAGTAAACTAACTAGCTCGGCCGGCGGCACAGCAACACATGCCAACGGCGGCGCACCGGGTGCTTAGCTCAGCGGTAGAGCGTCTCCTTTACACGGAGAGGGTCGGGGGTTCGAAACCCTCAGCACCCACCAGCATCCAGGCGTCAATGCGAAAGGTTTCAAGCGCGGAGCGGTAGTTCAGTTGGTTAGAATGCTGGCCTGTCACGCCGGAGGTCGCGGGTTCGAGTCCCGTCCGCTCCGCCAGTTGTACCCGAAGGCGCCTTCATCGGCGCCTTCGCTTTTAAGTGAGAGCCGAGGTTTTCCAATCCCCCCCTTGCGGGGCACGGCGAATCCCGGTCGCAACGGTCCATGGCCGTTGCCTACAACCAGGTTTGAAGACGCGGAGCGGTAGTTCAGTTGGTTAGAATGCTGGCCTGTCACGCCGGAGGTCGCGGGTTCGAGTCCCGTCCGCTCCGCCAGTCTTGTTTTCAACGGCATCCCGGTTCCCGGGGTGCCGTTTTTTATTGCGCGGGCGGCCCGGCCCGGCGGGCAGGGCGCGACGGGACGACCGCATGGGCCGGACTGGGCGGGAGCGGGGGGCGGGACCGTGCCCGCGGGGGCTTCGCCCGGGCCTGAAGCACGGTAGACTGTCCGGCTTCCGCATCAACGCGACTCGAACATGCTGCAGAAACTCCGCGAAAAATCCTCGGGCCTGCTGGGCACCATCGTGCTGGCCATCCTGATCGTGCCCCTGGGCCTGTTCGGCATCGACCAGTACCTCGTGCAGGGCAGCAACAACACCGTCGCCCGCGTGCAGGCGCCGCCGTCCTGGTGGCACGACGCACCGTCCTGGTGGCCGGTGTCGATGGCATGGCAGGAAGAGACCGTCACGGTCGAGGACTTCCGCAGCCGCTTCGAGCAGGCGCGCCAACAGGCTCGTGCGCAGCAGGGCGATGCCTTCAACCCCCGCGAGTTCGAAAGCGCCGAAAACAAGCGCAGCGTGCTCGATTCGCTGATCGACCAGCGCGTCCAGCGCCTGGCCGCGCGCAATGCCGGCGTGGTGGTGAGCGATCGCCTGGTGCGCACCACCATCCAGGACATCCCCGCGTTCCAGGTCGACGGCAAGTTCGATCCCGAGCGCTACCAGCTCGCCCTCGCATCGCAGGTGCCGGCACAGAGTCCCGCGCAGTTCCAGTCGACGGTGCGCGACAGCCTGGCCGAGACGCTGGTGCCGGCGGGCCTGCAGGAAAGCAGCTTCGCGACGACGTCCGAGATGAACCGCCTGGTGAAACTCATCGGTGAACGTCGCGACGTGACCATGCTGATGCTGCCGCCGGAGGCGTCCGGCGAGGAAATTCCCGAGGCGGACGCGAAGGCGTGGTACGACAGCCACCAGGCGGACTTCCGCGCACCGGAAACCGTCACGCTGGAGTACGTCGAGATCGACGCCGCGGCCATCCCCAGCCCGCCGCCCGCCGACGAGGCGACGCTTCGCGCCCGCTACGAGGACGAAAAGGCCAAGTTCCAGACCCCCGAAGAGCGGCTTGCCTCGCACATCCTGATCGAGGTGCCGGCCGGGGCCGACGACGCCACCCGCAAGGCGGCGGAGGAGAAGGCACGCGCCTTGGCGATCCAGGCCCGCGAGCCGGGCGCGGACTTCGCCGCGCTGGCTCGGGCCAACAGCGACGACGTGGGCTCCAAGGACGCCGGCGGCGACCTGGGCTGGGTGGGCAAGGGCATGATGGTCGCTCCGTTCGAGGACGCGTTGTTCGCCATGGCCGGACCCGGCGTCAGCGATGCGGTCGAAACCGAGTTCGGCTGGCATGTCATCCAGTTGCGCGAGGTCAAGGCGGGGCAACAGGAGCCCTTCGAGCAGGTGCGCGACGCCCTTGCGGAGGAGCAGGCGACCGCCGACCGGGAACGCGCGGTGAACGATGTCATGACCCAGGTGGTCGACCAGATCTACAAGAATCCCAATGACCTGTCCGGTGTCGCCGCGGCGAGCGGCCTCAAGGTGGAGACCCTGGGTCCGGTGTCGCGTGAGTCCAGCGAAGGCATCATGGCGTCGCCGGGCGTGAAGCGCGCCGCGTTCGACGAGGTGCGCATCCAGGACGGCACCATCAGCGACCCGGTCGAGATCGCCCCCGGGCACAACGTGGTGATCCGCGTTTCCGCCCACCAGCCGGAAAGTGCGCGTCCCTTCGACAAGGTGCGCGACGAGGTCACGGCCGCGGTCCGTGCCGATCGCCTGCTCAAGGATGCGCGCAAGCAGGGTGCAGCCCTGGTGGCGCGGCTGAAGGCGGGCGACACGCTCGCGTCCATCGCCGCGTCCAAGGGCTTGTCCGAACCCAATGCGATCCCCGGCGTGCCGCGCGGCGCCCCCGTGCCCAGCGTCGAGGTCAACGAGGCCATGTTCGCCGTCGATGCACCCGCGGGCGAGGGCGCGTCGACGCCGGGCATGGCGCCCCTGCCCGATGGCAGCCTGGTGCTGTTCACCGTGGACAAGGTCGTGCCGGGCGATGCCAGCACGATCGACGATGCGCAGCGCGAGATGCTCAAGGGCCAGGTCGAGCAGGTCTCCGGTTACGAAGACGCGCAGGCCTACATCCGCGAGCTCCGCAAGCGGATGACGGTGACGGTGTTCGAAGAGAACCTCTGACGCCCGTCGCCGCGGCCGGAAACGGCGCACCCATGCGCCAGGCCGCGTCTCCGGACACGGCGGCATGGAAACGAAAAAGCCCGGCGCGTGCCGGGCTTTTTCATTTCTGGCCGCCGTGGTCGGCGGCCGATGGCGCGGTCACTCGCTGCCGTCGCCGATGCCGGTCATGCCGAGGATGTTGTAGCCGGCGTCGACGTAGGTGATTTCGCCGGTGATGCCGGCCGACAGGTCCGAGGCCAGGAAGGCGGCGACGTTGCCCACGTCTTCGATGGTGACCGTGCGGCGCAGCGGTGCGTTCTCTTCGACGTGTCCGAGGATCTTGCGGAACCCCGCGATGCCCGCCGCGGCCAGCGTCTTGATCGGGCCGGCGGAGATCGCGTTGACGCGGATGCCTTCCGGGCCGAGGTTGTAGGCCAGGTAGCGCACGTTGGCCTCGAGGCTGGCCTTGGCCAGGCCCATCAGGTTGTAGCCGGCCAGCGCCCGGTCGGCGCCCAGGTAGGTCAGGGTGAGGATGGAACCGTTGCGTCCCTTCATCAGCGGCCGGGCCGCGTTGGCCAGCGCCGCCAGCGAATACGACGACACGTCGTGGGCGATGGCGAAGTTCTCGCGGGTCAGTCCGTCGAGGAACTGCCCCGCGATGGCCTCGCGCGGCGCGAAGGCGATCGCGTGGACCAGAATGTCGAACCCGTCCTCCCAGCGCTTGCCCAGCTCCGAGAAGCAGGCTTCGATCTGGCCGTCGTCGCTGACGTCGAGCGGCAACACGATGTCGCTGCCGGCTTCGGCAGCGGCGGCTTCGACGCGCGACTTGAGCTTGTCGGTCTGGTAGGTGAAGGCCAGTTCGGCGCCTTCACGGTGCATGGCCTCGGCGATGCCGGTGGCGATCGAGCGCTGACTGGCAATGCCGGTGATCAGTGCGCGTTTGCCTTTCAGGAAACCCATGGAAACTCCCTCGGTGGTGGGGCATGGCCGCTGGTGCGGCCGAGCAAACCCCTAGTCTAGAGGCTTCGCGGGATCGGCGGGAGTCGCGGCTTGCGTGCTGTCCGCGATCCGCAGGCGCTGCCCGACCTGGAGCACGCTGTCGCGGCTGAGTCCGTTGCGTTCGAGCAGCTCCGACACGGGCAGGTCGTAGCGCCGGGCGATCGTCCAGGGGTTCTCGCCGCGCGCGACCACGTGCCGCGCCGGCCGCGCGACACGGGCCTGCTGCTCCATGTACGCGGATGCGTCGGCCATGGTGGTCGTGGCGGGTGCGGCGACGGCCAGCGCCGGCGCACTGCCCGCCGCCGCGAGCAGGTAGGTCGTGCCGTTCGCGGGGCGGTGGATGCGGCCGTCGCTGTGCACCGGGTTGAGCCGCTGGAGGCGAGCGGCGCTCTGGCCGGACGCGGCGGCGAACTGCTCGATGCGCCGGGTATCGCGGGGTACCGGTACCGCCTGCAGCCGGGCGACCGGACGGTCCAGGGCCGCGAGCCATGTCTCGTCGCGGCCCGCGCGCACGATCAGGCAGGACAGCGCATGGATCTTGCGCACGTAGGCCTGGGTGATGCCCGGCATGCCGGGCAGCTGTTCGGGGTTGGCGTCGCGGGCCTCCAGGCCATTGCGCCTGAGGGCGCCGAACACCCGGTACTCGCCGGCGTTGTAGGCCATCACCGCCAGTCGCCAGTCGCCGGCGAACATGCCATGCAGGGTCTTGATGTAACGCACCGCCGCGCGGGTGGAGTCCACCGGCGACAGGCGTCCGTCGTACTGCCCCGAGATCGGCACCTTGTGGTTGCGCGCGGTCAGTTTGATCATCTGCCACATGCCCGCCGGCCCGGCGGGGCTGCGGGCGGCCGGCTTGTAGCCGCTCTCCACGAAGGGAATGAGGGCGTATTCGGTCGGCAGGTGCGACTCCCGCAGTTTGTCGACCACGTAGCCGAACAGGGGCAGCAGCGTGTCGTCGGGCTGCGCCAGCCGCTGCGGGGCCTGGGCGAAGTGGCGGCTCCAGCGGGCACTGACGTCGTCATCGCATTGCGAGTCGGAAAGGCCATCGCGGAACTGCTCGTATATCTCGCGGCCGTTGCGGGTGGCGGCCATGGGGGCGGGAGCGGTCGCGCCGGTCGCCTGCCCCGTCGGTTCCCGGGCCGGCTCGGCGGTGCCCGTGGGGGCGGGCTCGGCCGCCATCGCGGACAGGCCCAGTCCGAGGCCGGTCAGGAGCCCGGCCAGCCACGCCGTCGCCGCCCTCATGCGACGAATCCGTCCTTCCAGCGCCGCAGGGCGGCCAGGGTCTCGATGTCGCTCCGGGGTGCCGTGCCCGACCAGGCTTCGACCGCCGCCTTCACCCCGGCGGTACCGCAACGCAGGAACGGATTGCAGCGGCGTTCTTCGGCGAGCGTGCTCGGCACGCTGGGTTGTCCGGACTGACGCATGGCCTTGGCCTCCTCGGTGCGGTCCCGCAGGGCCGCATTGTCGGGTTCCACCGCCCGCGCGAACGCGGCGTTGGACAGAGTGTACTCGTGGCCGCAGCAGACGGCAGTGTCGTCGGGCAGGGCAGCCAGGCGCATCAGCGATGCGTGCATCTGATCCGGCGTACCTTCGAACAGGCGTCCACAGCCCAGGCTGAACAAGGTGTCGCCGCAGAACAGCCAGCCGTCTCCGTCCCTGGTGAGATGGAAGGCGATATGGCTGAGCGTATGCCCCGGGACCGACAGGACATGGACCGACGTCCCCAGCAGTTCCAGCCGGTCGCCGTCCCCCAGGGGATCGAGCGCGAAGGGGATGCGTGCGTCCTCCGGCCCATGCACCGGCAGTCCGGGCCATTGCGCCAGCAACGCGGCGGTGCCGTCGATGTGGTCGTGGTGATGGTGGGTCAGCAGGATCGCCACCGGCTTCAGGCCCGACCGGGCGGCATCGAGGACGGGGGCGGACTCGCCCGGGTCGACGATGATGGCGTTGCCCGCGTCGTCCGAGAGCGTCCAGATGTAATTGTCCTGGCGGGAAGGCAATGCCTGCAGGTGCATGGTGACGCTCCCCCTCGAATCCCTCAGAATCGGCCTGTACCCGGGCTGAGCGGGCGAGCCCATCCAGCCGGGACCCTACCTGATCCCCTGGCGAGACCATGCCCGCGCTCCGACCCGCCCGTCAACCTGGAAACGCCGATCTGGGACCTCCGTGGTTCGCGGGCCCTGCGGGACAAGGCCTGCTCCAGGCGGAGGCGCGGGCGATGGCGCGGATGCTGGCGGGCATCCCGGCGCTGCCCTGGGTCTGGGTCGGGGTGGCCGGGGCGGCGCCGCCGCAACGCGACATCGGCCGGGGTGTCTGCCTGCACCGCACGACGCCAGGCTTCGCCGGTTCGATCCGCTGCGGCCTGCCATGGCCGCTCGCCAACGAAAGTTTCGGCGCGGTCCTGCTCCAGCACGTGCTCGACGACGGATTCGCCGATACCCCCGAGGTGCTCGCCGAATGCCGTCGTATCCTCGCGCCCGGCGGCGTGCTCTGGCTGGCGGCGCTCAATCCCTGGAGCACCTACCGGGCCCGCTGGTGGCGCAGCGGCATGCGCGCGCACGGGCCGGGCTACTGGCAGTCGACCCTGGCGCGGGCGGGTTTTTCCGCCGACGCGGTGAACGT
Source organism: Gammaproteobacteria bacterium (assembly GCA_030431185.1). Lineage (GTDB taxonomy): Bacteria > Pseudomonadota > Gammaproteobacteria > Xanthomonadales > Xanthomonadaceae > Marilutibacter. Next base: position 6,300 of record JAUIJO010000128.1, read on the forward strand.
GCAGTGGCTCGGGCCGCGCTGGCGACTGGACGATGCCGAGGCCGGGATCGGCGCCGCCGACCGCCTGCGGGCGGGGCTGGCGCTCACCGTCAGCAAGCGCGTGCACGCCGCGATACCGCCCAATGCGATCCGCAAGCTGCGCCTGCAGGCCGGGGTGGGCGCGATGCGCGGCCAGATGCGGGTGGTGGGTGGGACGCGCGAAGAGGGCTCTCAAACGCCGTCCGCCCGTCCATAATGGGCCGATGACATCTGAATCCAAGAAGTCCGTCGAGATCCATACCGACGGCGCCTGCCTGGGCAACCCCGGCCCCGGCGGCTGGGCCGCGCTGCTGCGATACCAGGGCCGCGAACGCGAACTCAGTGGCGGCGAAGCCGACACCACCAACAACCGCATGGAGCTGATGGCGGCGATCGCCGGGCTCGAATCGCTGAAGGAAGCCTGCACCGTCTCGCTGACCACCGACTCGCAGTATGTCCGCCAGGGGATCACCCAGTGGATGGCCAACTGGGTTCGCCGGGGCTGGAAGACCGCGGGCGGCGATCCGGTCAAGAACCGCGACCTTTGGGAGCGGCTCCACGCCGCCGCGCAGCGCCACCGCGTCGAGTGGCACTGGGTGAAGGGCCACTCCGGACATCCCGACAACGAGCGCGTGGACACATTGGCGCGCGACCAGGCCATCCGCTTCAGGCAGGGCGGTTGAGCGCGGTGCCTCGTCCCGTGAGACTCCCCGCTGGTACCTTGCGCTGCACGCCAAGCCCCCTTTTGCGAGTGACCCCGACGACCGATGCGCCAAGTCATCCTTGATACCGAAACGACCGGCCTGAGCTGGGAGCGTGGCAACCGGGTGGTCGAAATCGGCTGCGTGGAGTTCATCGAGCGGCGTCCGACCGGGCGGAACTTCCATCGCTATCTCAACCCGCGCTGCGAGTTCGAGGCCGGTGCGCAGGAAGTCACGGGACTGACACTGGAGTTCCTGGCCGACAAGCCCCTGTTCGAGGACATCGTCGAGGAGTTCCTCGAGTTCATCGACGGCGCGGAGCTGGTCATCCACAATGCGGCCTTCGACGTCGGCTTCCTAGACAACGAACTCCGCCTGGCCGGCAGCCAGTACGGCAAGCTCGCCGACCGCTGTGGCGTCGAAGACTCCCTCCTGCTGGCGCGGCAGCGCTTCCCCGGCCAGCGCAACTCGCTCGACGCCCTGTGCAAGCGCCTGGGCGTGGACAACGCCCACCGGCAGTTGCATGGCGCACTGCTCGACGCGCAGCTGCTGGCCGAGGTCTACATCGGCCTGACTTCGGGCCAGGAGGAGATCGGTTTCGGCAGCGATACCCGCGCAGCCGAGGCCGCCGCCCAGGCGGTGGCGAGCTTCCAGGGGCGCAGCGACCGGCCACGTCCGGTGGTGAAGGTGGAGGCCGGGGAACTGGCCGCCCACGAGGCCCGCCTGGAGTCCCTCCGCAGGAAGGCCGGGCGCGCCATCTGGGATCCCGTGCCCGAGGCCCCGGCCGAGGCCTGAGCCGGCCGGGCGGTCCGCTCAGTGGCTGCGGACCAGGACGACCGTGATGTTGTCCGATCCGCCGCCATCCAGCGCCGCGGCCACCAGGGTGTCGACGCACTCCTGGGCGCTGCAATCGCTTTGTGCCAGCACGCGGCCGATGGCGGTGTCCTCGACCTCTTCGGTCAGGCCGTCGCTGCACAGCAGCAGCTGCATCCCCGGCCGCAGTTCACCGGTCATGGTTTCCACGTTCAGGTTGCGGGGATCGGTGACACCGAGCGCCTGGGTGACGACGTTGCGATGGGGGTGGCTGCGGGCCTGTTCATGGGTGATCGCGCCGTTGGCGATCAGTTCCTGCACGTAGCTGTGGTCCTGGGAAAGCTGGGCCAGGTGGCCGTCGCGCCAGAGATAGACCCGGCTGTCGCCGACCCAGGCGACCTCGAAGCGGTTGCCGGTGACGCGCGCGGCGACCACGGTGGTGCCCATCGGCAGCGCATCGTGCCGGCGGCGCGAACTGCGGATGATCTCCTCGTCGGCAATGCGAATGGCCTGGGTGAGGGGGGTGCCATCGCGGACCTCGCGGACGATGGTCTCGCGCGCGAGCGCGCTGGCGATCTCGCCATACTCGTGCCCGCCCATGCCATCGGCGACCAGCCACAGGCCCATCTCGCCGTCGCCGTAGTAGGTATCTTCGTTCAGGTCTCGGCGCAGGCCGGCGTGCGTCAGGTGTCCGAATTCGATCATGGGGTGGGCATGCCGGTCGCGATTGTGCCTCTTGGAGTGGATAACGGAATCATCGGCGGCAAACGGCCGCGTGGCAAGGAATTGCGTCAACGAAGGCGTTTGGCGGGCGTCGTGGGCGAGTACGGGAATCCACGCGCAAAAAGACCCCGGCGGGGAGTGCGCCGGGGTATCCAGGGTCGGGGGCAGGATCAATGACGATGCCGGGGCAGGGCGCCCCGCGCGATCAGAAGGTCAGGCTCCACTCGTTGATGTAGCCCACGTCGCCGCCGGCGTTGTCGTTCACGCGGAGCTTCCAGGTCCCGTTGAGCATCTCGCTCGACAGGTCCAGGGTGGCGCTGCCGATGATGTTGTCGGTGGCGCCGCCGGAACGGTTGGCGAGCAGGTAGGTGCTGCCGTCCGGCGCGACCAGGTCGACCCGGAGGTCGCCGCGGTAGGTATGGCGGATGTCCACCCTGATCACCGCGTCTGTCGGGGCCCTGCCGCTGCGACCGGCGATGCTGATGGCGCTCTCGACCGTGCGGTAGTCGCGAATGCTGACGTCGGCGGTGTTGGCGTAGGTCTGCCTGCCGGGGTCGACCGGGTCGGTCGGCGGGTCGACCGGGTCGTTGCCGGTGACCGCGGCGACGGCGGCGGCCGCGTCGATCAGGCCCGGGCCGCAGCCACCGGGACACTTCGATGCCGCGATCGGGCGTGCGGTGTCGGCGAGGATGGTGCGGATCTGCGCCG
>JAUIJO010000129.1 GCA_030431185.1 Gammaproteobacteria bacterium
CGCAGCGAGAAGCGCAGGTCGCCCATGGCGTCGAGCTCCCACAGGTAGTTCAGGCCGCCCGCCAGCGCCCAGCTCGGCTGTCCGGTCGGCTGCCCGCTGACGTCGATGCCCTCCGGCGTCACGTAGTCGCCGTAGGTCGAGTCGATGTAGGCGGCATTGAAGTCCAGCGACAAGCCGCGCGTGGCCTGCCAGCGCGCGTCGAAATCCACGCCCCAGGCTTCCAGGTCCGAGGTGTCGACCACGTAGCGCGGGATGCTGGTGGTGGTGTCGAGCCGGATCGCCTGGCGGTTGTCGTAGACGTAGTGGTACGCGGAGACGTTGTACTGCAGGCGATAGTCCGGCAGGTCGTGCTTGAAGCCCGCCTCGACGTTCCAGACATCCTCGTTGTCGAACTCGCTGTCGATCTGCAGCGCGTTGAAGCCACCGGCCTTGTAGCCCTTCGCCAGCGAGGCGTAGCCCATCAGGTCGTCGGTGAAGTGGTAGTCGACGACGAAGCGCGGGCTCAGGTCGTCCCACGAGTCGGAGGCGCCATTGACGATGCCCTTGTTCGCCAGCGACACGGGGTCGATGAAGGCGATGTCGAAGACGTAGGCTTCCCTTGGAATGCCCAGCAGCTGGAAGATGCCCAGCGCCTCCATCTGGTCGAGGGTGGCGTCCAGGCCGGGCGCGTAGCGGGCATCATTGAACCAGCTGAAGCTCTTCTCGTCGCGCGTGTAGCGCAGGCCGAACGTGAGGTTGAGCCGGTCGTTGACGTGCCAGATGGCATCGCCGTAGAGCGCGTAGGCCCTGGTGTCGAGCGTGTTGACGTACTTCTCGTTCCAGGTCTCGCCCAGCAGCGACAGCGGGATCCCGTAGGCCTGCATGACCGCGGTGGTGAAGCCGTAGAGGGTGCCGTCGGGCGTCGGCGCCATGCCCAGGTTGCTGACGATGCTGTCGACCGCGTCGGTGTAGGTGTTGACCTCGCTGGCCTGGTCGGCCTCCTCCTTGAAATAGCTGGCGCCGGCGACCCAGTCGATGGGCCCGCTGGTGCCGGAGAACTTGAACTCCTGGTAGACGCTGCTGTTGTTCTCGACGTTGGCCGAGTCCACGTAGAGGTAGCGGCGGTTGGTGCCGTCCTCGTCGGTGAGGTTCAGCGAGTCGTAGTCCCGCCAGGCGGTGGTCGAAGTCAGGTTCCCCCACTCGAAGGCATGGTCGACGATCAGGGTGACGCCATCGAAGCGGCGCGACTCCTCGTTGCCGACGGCATCGATCGCGGCCGGCGTATCGCGTGGATCGAGGTAGGCGGTTTCGTCCACGGGCAGCGGGATCAGGCCCGGCGCCGGCGGCAACGGCACGATGCCGATGGTCCCCTGCCCCAGCTGGTCGAGGTTCTCGTGGTCCCAGCTGATCCACGCGCTGGTGTTGTCGCCGAAGCGCGTGCTGAAGGCGGCGCGCGTGGCCCAGTTGTTCTCGGGCGAGAGGTCCTCGCCGGTGACCGAGTCCTGCAGCCATCCGTCGCTGTGGTTGAACACGCCGTTGAGGCGGAATGCCGAGGTCTCGCCCACCGGGATGTTGGCCATCGCCTGGAGGTACTGCTTGCCTTCCTGCCCCAGGCGCAAGGTCGCGGCGGCCTCGGTTTCCAGGCTCGGGCGCTTGGTGATGATCGAGATCGCGCCCGCCGCGGTATTACGACCGAACAGGGTGCCCTGCGGGCCCTTCAGGACTTCGATGCGCTCGATATCGGTCAGCGGCAGCAGGACGCCGCCGCCCCGTCCCGCGTAGACGCCGTCGACGTAGACGCCGACCGCGGGATCGGTGCCGATGCCGAAGTCGTCGGTGCTGATGCCGCGCAGGGAGAACCTGGGCTGCGTGGGCTGCTGGGAGCTGACGACCAGTCCGGGCACGAACGAGTCGAGGTCGCCCAGGTCTTCGGCGGCCACGTCGTTGATCAACTGCTCGTTGATCACCGTCAATGCGATCGGCACGTCCTGCAGTTCCTGCTCGCGGCTCTGCGCCGTCACGGTGACCGCGTCCAGCGTCGTGGCGTCGGGACCGGAAGCGTCGTCCTGCGGCGCGGCGAACGCGAACGACGCCGCGCCCATGGCGAGGCCTCCGAACAATGCCTGGCGCACGCGCAGGCCCAGGCGATGCTTGCGAACATTCATTGCGGATTCCCCTTGCAGCTTCGATTCAATATGGAAAAGTAAGGATGCGACGCGCCGTCCCGATGCCTGACATCGCCCGGCCCGGTGACCGGCACCCCCATGCCGGCCACCGGACGGGCATCACCCCTGATGGGCGCGCGACGCCCCCTGCGTCGCGACGCCCCACGACTCAACCTGCACCCGTGCAATCCCCTTCCTGCGCGGCGATCCAGGCCTCGATGAGTGCAACGCCTTCGCGGTGCACGACGCTCCGTCCGACCTCCGGCATCATCACGCCCGGGTCGGTGCTGACCATGCGGTAGGTGAGGATGGACTGGTCCGGGTGGCCGGGAACGACCCCGTACTGGCGATCGCCGGTGCCATGCCCCGCCGCGATCGGCAGCTTGCAGCGCCCAAGGCGCAGCGGCTCCGTCACATTGCTGCCCAACCACAGGCCGGAGGTGTTGCCAGGGCCGGAAGGGCTGTGGCAATGGCTGCAGTTGATGTCCAGGTAGGCGCGGGCGCGGGCGTCGATGCCCGCGTCCTCGTCGCGGAAGTTGGCCACCGCCGGCGCGCTGCCGGGCTCCGGTGCACCCTGGAGGTAACCCACCGACTGCCAATGGGCCAACTGGTTCTCGGTGCTCACCTTGCCATCCCCATCGACATAGTCGAAATCACGGTTGAGGTGCCGTGCCTTGGGACCGATCGGCGTGATCGCGCGGCTCCTGGTGTCGGTGCCGTGGCATCCGGCGCACTGGTTCTGGTCGGGGACCGTGTAGGTCGCCTGCTCCGCTTCGCCCGCGGCGTCGACCAGCGACAGGGGCACGAGCTCGCCACTGCGCATCAGGCGCGCCTCGGTCTGCTCGGCGTTCCAGACATAGGGCAGGGTCACCCATCCGTCCTCGCGGCGCACCAGCAGGCGCGTCTCGATCAGGCGCACGCGGTCGAGCTCCAGGCGACCACCGGGCAGGGCGCCTTCGTCGCCCTGGCTGCGCACCACGCGATCGCTGTCGCGTGGCTCGCCCTCGAGGCGCGGGAAGTAGAAGGTCTTGCTGATGATGGTGCCGACCGGGAAGTCGAAACTGGCCTCGTCGTCGTAGCGTGCCGACGTGCCCTCGGGCATCCATACCGTGCGCAGCTTGTGGGCGTAGTCGCTGAAGAGGGGCGTGTTGAGGTCGTAGGGAAGCACCCGCTCGTTGGGCACCAGGCGGCCATCGCGCATGGCGAACAGGTTCCACTCCGACAGCGTCCCGGGTTGCCCCTCGGCGTGGAAGTGCACGCCAGCGCGGTCGGCGTGGCAGGCCACCAGGACAAGCAGCACCAGTGCGCCGGACACGGCCTTCAACAACGCCCCCACCCTGGTGATCCGCTCAGCCACGCTTGAGGTCCACCTCGGGCAGGGCAGGCAGCGTGCAGTCATGGCCCGCCATGGATGCCGCCGGGCTCTTGTAGCCATTCGGCCCATCGGCATTGACCACTCCGGACACGTCGCGCAGGCAGATCTGCGGCCCCTCCTGCAGGTCCGGATTGGCGTAGCCGTCCCACAGGACGTCCGGCAGGCTGCCATTGAGGCCGGAGACCGCCATCTTCAGCGCCTTCAGGTCGAGCCCGTCGGGGGAGTCGCCACCGCCCGAGAACCGGTTGCCGTGGACCGAGATGCGCTCGGGGTACGGATCGAAGCTCTCCGAGCGGCTGGAGTCCTTGTAGCCCGTGGAGTAGACGCTGGAAATGATGATGTTGGCGGTCTTGTTGTCGCGGATGTCGTTGTCGAATATCTCGACGTCGTCGTTGGAGTTGACGACGACGCCGCTGCCCGCCGGCACGCTCGCGACCGGCGTGCCCTTGGCACCGAAGTTGCCGGTGTTGTTGGCCACCACCTGGTTGCGGAACACGCGCACGGCGCCGCCCGGCTGTTGCAGCGCGGGCATGTTGAACACCAGGATGCCGCCGGTGTTGCGGGTGGCGACGTTGTCGTGGACGTCCGCGTTGACGGTGTTCTCGACCTCGATCCCGGCCACGTTGAATTCGGCGCGGTTGTTGCGCACGATCACGTCGCGCGACTGGCCGACATAGATGCCGGCATCGGATGCGCCGATCGCGATGGAGTCCTCGATCAACACGTTGCGGGTCTTGACCGGGTAGAGGCCATAGCCGCCGTTGCCCGTATCGGGACCGCCGGTCCACTCCACGCGGACGCCCCGGATGGTGATGTACTCGGCCTCGTTGATCTTCAGCCCGTCGCCCCGCGCATCCTCGATGGCGATGTTCTCCAGGGTGAAGTGGTCGGCATTGACCAGCAGGCCCTCCGCGCCGGTCTTCTGGCCCTTGAAGCTGAGCACCGACTTGTCGTGGCCCGCGCCCCGCACCGTGACGTTGTCGACCCGCAGGCTGAGGCTGCGATCGAAGCTGTAACGCCCCGGTGGCACCTCGATCACGTCGCCGGGCTTCGCGTCGAGCAGGCGCTGGCGCAGGGTGTCCGCGAACGCGGCATCCCCCTCCGCGACGCTGGCCGTGGGCACGTGCCCCTTGCCGCCATCGCCACAGGCGACCAGCAGCAGCGGAACCGCGATGGCCGCGGCGAGGCCGCACAGGCCGATCCGGGGGCTTGCCCCGTTCATCAAACGCTTGCCGAACATTGCGCCTCTCCCCATTGGGTCGTCATCCAACCTTCACGCAAGTCTGGGATGACGACCGGCATGCGCGCGAGGGCGAAGCCGACCTACAATGGGGGGAAAACCGGACAACCTACGCTCACGTATGCGTTCTGCGACCCCGCTCACCCCCGCCGCCCCCACCCTCGCCAACATCAAGAGTGGGATCGTTGCCGGCCTGGTCAGGCGCGCGGACGAACTGGGCATCCACTGCGAGCCCTGGTTCGACGGCATGCCCCTGCAACGCGCGCAGTTCGTCGCCGACGTGCCGGTATACCTCTCCTACCGGCAGGCCTGCGAGATCGTGCGCCGGGCGCTGGCCAGCCTGCCCGGCGAGGGCCACGGACTGGCGCAGGGCGAACGCCAGGACGTCGGCCACTTTGGCCTGCTCGGGCTGGCCATGCTGACCGCCGCCGATTTCGGCGAAGCCCTGGCGGTGGGCATCCGCTACGCGCCGATCACCGGGGCGATGATGGAGCTGCACCTGGAACGATGCAGCCCGGGACACGACGGCGGTGCAGACGAAGGCGTCGCGGTCATCGCGCGCATGCAGACCCACGAGCCGAGCATCGAGCCGTTCCTGTGCGAGGAACTGTTCTCGAGCTGCCTGATGCTGTGCCGCGGCCTGCTGGGCAACGAGTTCAAGCCGCGCCTGGTCGAGCTGTCCTACCCGGCCCCGCCGCATGCCGCCGACTACTCGCGCCAGTTCGGCTGCGAGGTGCGATTCGATGCCGGCTGCAACCGGGTGGTGCTCGACCCGCACTGGCTCGCCACCCCGATGCCGGCGCAGAATCCGACCAGTGCACGGCACATGCTCGCGCTGTGCCGCGAGCAGATGCCCGCCGAGCAGCCGACGCAGCAGGTGGTGGCGTCGGTGGAACGCCTCATGCGCCTGCAATTGGCCGACTCACCGCGACTGACCGACATCGCCGCCGAGTTGCACCTGACCGAGCGCACGCTGCGCCGGCACCTCGCCGAAGCGGGCACCAGCTACAAGTCGATCCACGACCGGGTCCGCCGGGAAACCGCCGAAGCCATGCTGCGCCTGCCCGGCTCGAGGATCGCCGAGATCGGCGCGGCGGTGGGTTTCCGCGACGCGCGCGAGTTCCGTCGCGCCTTCAAGCGCTGGACCGGCTTGGCCCCGCGCGACTCGCGCGCACGGCCGGCCTGAGCGCCTCACTCCAGTACGAGCACCGCGTCGACCTCGAAGGCGGCGCCCTTGGGCAGGCCGGCGACCTCGATGGTCGAGCGCGCGGGGTACGGCGCTTCGAAGAAATCGCCCATCACTGCGTTGACGGCGGCGAAGTCGCCCAGGTCGGTGACGTAGAGGCCCAGGCGCACGACCTGGTCGAGTGAACCGCCGGCGGCCTCGCACACCGCCTTGAGGTTGTCGAACGCGCAGCGCGCCTGCGCACCGATGTCGCCGGCGACGATCTCGCCCGTCGCGGGGTCGAGCGGGATCTGGCCCGACAGGTAGACGGTATTGCCGGCACGCACGGCCTGCGAGTACGGCCCGATGGCAGCCGGGGCCTGGTCGGTGTGGATGATGGTGCGGGGCATGGGGGCTCTCCGGGGATGACTGCCGCGAAGTGTAACGGCGACGCGTCGACACGCCCACGCCCACGCCCACGCCGGCGCCCTACATCCGCTGCACGCCCAGCACGACGTTGAGGCGGCGCACGCGACGTATCACGTTGGCCAGGTGGCGGCGGTCCGCGACCTCGATCGAGAAGCGCATCGCGGCGACGTGGGTGTCGCGCTCCAGGTATTCCACCCGGTCGATGTTGGACTCGGCGTCGGCCACCGCCGCGGCCACCTGGGCCAGCGCGCCGGGTCGATTGTCGACGTCGATCTTCAGCGCCGCCGCGAAATCCCCCGATACTTCGCGGTCCCACCCGATCGGCACCCAGCGGTCCGGCGACTTGCGGTACTCGGCGACATTGGGGCAATCGAGCCGGTGCACCACCACGCCCTTGCCGGCCGTGTGGTAGCCCATGATGTCGTCGCCCGGCACCGGCAGGCAGCATTGGGCGAAGCTGATGACGCCGCGCTCGGCGCCGGTGATGAGGATCTTCTCGTCCGGCAGGCGGGCGCGGACCGCCTGGCGCCGCTCGGGACCGCCCGGCGTCTCCCGTGCGAGCGCCTGCGCGACCTGGCTGGGCATGCGGTTGCCCAGGGCGATCTCGGCCAGCAACGCCTCCAGGCGCGGATAGCGATGGTCGACCAGGTAGGCGTCGATGCGTACCTGGGGCACGCGGTCGAGCGAGGTGTCCAGCCCTTCCAGCGCGCGGTCGAGCATGCGGTGGCCGAGCTGGACCGCGTCCTCGTGGCCGATCTGCTTGAGCTGCTGGCGTATCGCGGTACGGGCCTTCCCCGACACCACGAACTCGAGCCACTGCGGCTTGGGCGTCGACGAGCGCGCGGTGATCACTTCCACGCGCTGGCCGCTCGCCAGCCGGGTGCGCAGCGGCGACAGCTTGCCGTCCACCCGCGCGGCCACCGCCATGTTGCCGACATCGGTATGCACGGCATAGGCGAAGTCCAGCGCCGTGGCGTTGCGCGGCAACGACAGGATGTCGCCCTTCGGGGTGAACAGGTAGACCTCGTCGGGGAACAGGTCGACCTTGACGTTCTCCAGGAACTCGAGCGAGGAGCCGGTGTCGTGCTGCGACTCGACCAGGCCGGTGATCCAGTGGTGGGCCCGGCTCTGCGCACTGTTCGGACCTTCCGCGCCATCCTTGTAGGACCAGTGCGCGGCCACGCCCTTCTCGGCGACCAGGTCCATCTCCTCGGTGCGGATCTGCACCTCCACCGGCGAACCGTAGGGGCCGAACAGCACCGTGTGCAGCGACTGGTAGCCGTTCGCCTTGGGAATGGCGATGAAGTCGCGGAAACGCGCGTCCAGCGGCTTGTAGGTCGCATGCACCACGCCGAGCGCGTGGTAACAGTCGGGCACGGCCCGCACCACGATGCGGAAGCCGAACACGTCCATCACCTGGGTGAAGTTCTTGTTCTCCGCGCGCATCTTCGTATAGATGCTCCAGGGCGACTTCACCCGGCTCACCAGGCGGTGCTGCAGCTTCTCCTTGGCCAGGCGCTGGGCCAGGTTGGCCTCGATCTGCACCAGCGCCTCGCGCCGCACCACCGGCTGGGTCCGGATCCGCTTCTCGATGACGGCATGGCGCCAGGGATGCAGCGCGCGGAAGCCCAGGTCCTGCAGCTCGGCCTTGATCAGGTTCATGCCCAGGCGTTGGGCGATCGGCGCATAGATGTCCAGCGTCTCGCGGGCGATGCGATGGCGCGCCTCGGCATTCTGGGCGCCGAGCGTGCGCATGTTGTGCAGGCGGTCGGCCAGCTTGATCAGGATGACGCGCAGGTCGCGCGACATCGCCAGCAGCATCTTGCGGAAGCTCTCGGCGGTGGCCTCGGCGCGGTCGCGGAACTGCAGTTTGTCGAGCTTGGTGACGCCGTCGACGAGCTCGGCCACCGTCTCGCCGAACTCGTCGGCCAGGCACTCCCGGGTGACCGGGGTGTCCTCGATGGTGTCGTGCAGGATCGCCGCGATCAGGGTCTCGGCGTCAAGGCCCTGCTCGGCCAGCACCTGCGCCACCGCGACGGGATGGGTGATGTAGGGCTCGCCGGACTTGCGGGTCTGCCCCGCATGCGCGGCCGCACCGACCGCCCACGCCCGCCGCAGGCGGACGCGTTGCGTCTCGTCCAGGTACCCGGCGGCATGCTCCATGGCCTGCATGTAGTCGGGCAGCGATTCGAAATCGCTGGCCGGCGGCGCGAGCGCGTTCGGGTGGGCAGGGTCGGGACGGGCTGACATGAAAGCAATCTAAGGGGCGGCAACCGCCCTTGCAATGCAGCACGGCCCTTGGAACGCCGGGATGACCGCCCGTTCAGCGCCTGTTTTCGACCGGCGGGGCCGGATCGTCCCCGACCTCGGCCTCCAGGGAGCGCACAAGCGGGCGCGCCACCGGCCCGTGGACGCGCGCCTCCGCAGGCCGGAGCGGCGCGGGAGCTGGCGCGACCGCCGCGCCTGCGGTGATCCGTCGCGGCCCGCCGGGTCCACCCGCCAAAACGCAACGGCCCCGCCAAGGCGGGGCCGTCGAGGGAGCCGGCCGCAATGGGCCGGACCCAGCCTGCGTGGGCTTGTTACTCGTCGTTCTTGGACATGTCCTCGTCCGCCACCACTTCGGCGGCCGCCCACTCCAGGGCTTCGCGCTCCTTGCGCTCGCGCTCGGTCTTCTCGACGGCATCGATGTAGTCGGCGTCGACTTCACGGGCCGCGATCTCGCGCAGCGCCAGCACGGTGGGCTTGTCGTTGGACTCGGAATTGTCGAGCATCGGCTCGACGTTGTTGGCCAGCTGGCGCGCGCGCTTGGCGGCCAACATGACCAGTTCGAAGCGGTTGTCGACCACTTCCAGGCAATCTTCAACGGTGATGCGGGCCATGGGGCTCC
>JAUIJO010000345.1 GCA_030431185.1 Gammaproteobacteria bacterium
CTTGTAGACGATGTACGCGAACACCACCACTTCGTCGTCCTTCAGCTTCACGCTGCGCGGGAACGAGGTGGACTTGCCCGGGTCGACGTCGTCCGCCACGGCCTCGTGGTAGGCCAGCGCGCCGTACTCCATCCAGATCCTGCAGGCCTTGCGGGCCAGCTTGCGGTACTCATCGAGCCGGTCCTTCGGTACCGGCAACACGAATCCATCGACGTAGCTCATGTGACCTCTCCTGGGGTGGGCGGGGAAAACGGTCGGGGTATCAGGGCGTCGCGCACTGCGCGGCGCGATCCAGCAGCAGGGCGCGTTCGCGCGCGTTGCGGGTGAGGGTGGCGGCACGCTTGAACTCCTCGCGCGCCTCTTCGTGGCGGCCCAGCCGGAACAACAGGTCGCCGCGTACGCTGGGCAGCAGGTGGTAGTGCCTGAGCGCGGGCGCATCGGCGATCGATTCGGCGTGCGCCAGTCCCGCCGACGGACCGGCGTGCATGGCGATTGCGACGGCGCGGTTCAGCTCCACCACCGGCGACGGCACCAGGCGGGCGAGATCGGCGTACAGGGCCGAGATGGCCCCCCAGTCGGTATCCGCCGCGGTGACGGCGCGTGCATGGCAGGCGGCGATCGCGGCCTGCAGCGCGTACGGGCCGCGCTCGATGCGTCGTGCCCCGGCGATCTTCTCGGCCTGCTCCAGCGCCGCCAGCCCCCGGCGGATCAACAGGCGGTCCCAGCGGCCGCGGTCCTGCTCGAGCAGCAGGATCGGCGTGCCGTCCGGCGCGGTGCGCGCATGGCTGCGCGACGCCTGGATCTCCATCAGGGCGACGAGGCCATGCACCTCGTCCTCGGCGGGCATCAGGCCGACCAGGATGCGGCCCAGGCGCAGGGCCTCCTCGCAGAGCGCCGGCCGCAACCAGTCGTCGCCCGCGGTCGCGGAGTAGCCCTCGTTGAAGACCAGGTAGATGACCTCCAGCACCGAGGCCAGGCGGTCCTGCAGGTCCCGCCCGCGGGGCACCTCGAAGACGATGTCGGCTTCGCCAAGGCTGCGCTTGGCGCGGACGATGCGCTGGGCGATGGTCGGCTCCTGGGCCAGGAACGCCCGTGCGATCTCGGCGGTGCTCAGGCCGCCCAGCAGGCGCAGGGTGAGGGCGACGCGCGCCTCGCGCGACAGCACCGGGTGGCAGGCGACGAAGACGAGCCGCAGCAGGTCGTCGCCGATCGGATCGTCGAGCCCTTCCTGTTCGGCTTCGTGGCGGTCCTGCTGCACGTCCTCGAGCTCGTGCGCGATCTGCACGTGCTTGAGCTCGGCCATCTGTCCGTGGCGGATGCGGTCGATCGCCTTGCGCCGGGCCGTGGTCATCAACCACGCGCCCGGCTTGTCCGGGATGCCGTCGGTCGGCCATTTCTCCAGCGCCGAGATGAGCGCGTCCTGGGCGATGTCCTCGGCGAGGCCGATGTCGCGCAGCATGCGGGCCAGCGTGGCGATCACGCGGGCCGACTCCATGCGCCAGATGGCATCGATGCGGCGGTTGAATTCATGGTCCGTCATGATCGGCCGATCACAGCACCGGCCCGCCGCTCGCGCAAGTGCCGGTTCACGGCTGCGGCGGCGTGCCATCCATGTGGAACAGCTCCCACATGTGGCCGTCGGGGTCTTCGTAGCCATGCTGGTACATGAAGCCATGGTCCACGGGGGCGACCGGCGTGCGCGCGCCGGCCGCGACGGCCCGGGCGACC
>JAUIJO010000130.1 GCA_030431185.1 Gammaproteobacteria bacterium
AGGTCCGCAAGGTCATGAAGATCGCCAAGGAGCCGATCTCCATGGAGACCCCGATCGGCGACGACGAGGACTCGCACCTGGGCGACTTCATCGAGGACACCAACGCGGAGTCCCCGATCGACGCGACGACCAACATCAACCTGTCGGAAACCGTCCGCGACGTGCTCGCCGGGCTGACCCCGAGGGAAGCCAAGGTGCTGCGCATGCGCTTCGGCATCGACATGAACACCGACCACACCCTCGAGGAAGTCGGCAAGCAGTTCGATGTCACCCGCGAGCGCATCCGCCAGATAGAGGCCAAGGCGCTGCGAAAGCTGCGCCACCCCAGCCGCTCCGAGCAGTTGCGCAGCTTCCTCGACATCGACTGACCCCGCGCGACCCGCGCCGGTGAAGCAGGAGCCCCGCCATGCGCGGGGCTCCTGCTTTCTGGGGCCAGGGCTAGCGCAATCGGCCAGGCGTCTCCGTCGCCTCCCGCAGCGGAACACCGCCGCCCTTGTAGGATGGGTAGAGCGCAGCGAAACCCATCATTCGCGGGTTGGGCTGGACGACGGCGATGGGTTTCACCTTCGGTTCTACCCATCCTACGTGTCCGGATCCCGTGATCCCCCGGTCGCGACGACGGCCGCCGTTCCGTGTGGGTCCCCGAAACCGGTCATCCCAGCGTTCGCTGGGATGACGGGCGGGGTGCGTCAGCTCTCGTAGGATGGGTAGAGCGCAGCGAAACCCATCATTCGCGCGAGTCACGGGCAACGGCGATGGGTTTCACCTTCGGTTCTACCCATCCTACGGTGCCGTTCGTATCCCGCCTGATTGAACAATCGGGACAACCCAAAGTCCAAGGCTGGATCCCAGCGTTCGCTGGGATGACGGGTGGGGTGCGCCAGCTCTCGTAGGATGGGTAGAGCGCAGCGAAACCCATCTTTCGCGGGTTGAACTGGGCGACGGCGATGGGTTTCACCTTCGGTTCTACCCATCCTACGGGTGTGCGGCAGCGCCGTAGGGTGCAACAAGCGAAGCGCATTGCACCTGTTTCGCGAGCGGAACGCGCGCGCTGCGGTTAACGCGCGCTGCGTGCCGGTCCGTTGCCGCCGCTGGCATGGGCGACGGGGCGGGCGGGTGCGTCCGCCGCCGGGCAACTGAAGAGCCGGGAGGCGTGCAGCCACTTGGGGTCCGGGTAGTAGGCGAACAGGTACTGGCCGCCCTTGATGTCGTCGATCAGGGTCCGGGCGATGTCCGGGCGCACCGCGGGGCAGCCCCAGCTGCGGCCGAGCCGGCCCATCTGGCGGATCGTGCCTTGGCTGACATAGGGCGCGCCGTGCATGACGATGGCGCGTTCGCGGGCGCGGTCGTTGAAGCCGGGCTCGAGGCCGTCGAGCCGCAGCGAATAGCCGTTCTTGCCCACGTAGGTCTCGCTGGTGCGGAACATGCCGATGCTGCTCTGGTGGCTGCCGGGGCGGTTCGAGAACGCGGTGGTGCGGTTGTCGCCCGAGCCCTGTCCGTGGGCGACGTAGTCGACCAGCACCAGGCGGCGCTGGGCGAGGTCGAAGACCCACATGCGCGGCTCGGTCGACGGCAAGGAGTAGTCGATCACGGCCAGCCGCTCGGGACGCGGCTGTTCGGGATGCAAGCGCTGTGCGCACTCGAGCGAGCGTGCGGCCAGGGTCAGCATGCCCGGGTCGGCCTCGGGCGCGGCGCGGGTCAGGGCGGCGGAGAGCGTGCCTTCCGCGGGCGCTTGGGCGAGGGCCGCGGGGGCCAGGGCCAGCAGGCCGAGCAGGGGCAAGCTACGGTACGTCGTCGATCGTGCCATCGGCGGACTCCTCGTGCGGGGGGCGTACGGCCGGGGGCCGTGCGCCGCCCCGGGCTCGCCCGAAGGGGCGGGAGCCGGACGGCGCGTCAATCCCTTCACATTACCTGCACGCCCTGCGACTCCGCCTGAATATCGCCGCCCGGTCGCGGTATTTCCCCGCATCGTTCAGGGATGTGATGGCGCGCAGCGCGACGCCTCACTTTCCGTCTTCGGTGGAGCTGTCGTCCGGCGGTGCGTTGTCGACCACGGTCATCTCGACATTGGTCGTGGAGGGCAGGATCGGGGCGTCGGTGACCATCAGGGTCGTGCCGGGCGCCAGGTAGGGCGTGGCGGCGGCGACGAAGGCCGGGGGCAGGACGACGCGGGCCACCTCTTCGGGTTTCATCTTGCCGCCGGCCTCGCCCTCCAGGCCCGGGACGTTGACCGCCGTCCAGTCCGGCCGGTAGTCCGCCGGCATGCGGCCCTCGGCATCGGGTTGCGCGGTGCCGACGACGGTGTAGACATGGGCGCCCAGCGGTCGCTGCGCATCGCGCAGCACCATGCGCGTGCGCCCGATCTCGACGCCATTGCGATAGACCAGCACGCGGCGATCGGCGGTGCTGAGGAGGATGGAGATCGGGCCCTCGGGCGCCAGCTCGGGCTGCCAGCGGTAGACCTCGCCGGTGTACAGGCGCGGGATCTCGACCTGCGTGCCGGACACCGGATCCACCGGTGCCAGCGCACCCGGGTGGCTGACCTGCCGGGGCGCGCTGGATTCGTCGGCGACCACGACGGTCATCCCCAGCGGACTGGCGTCGAACAGCTTCTCGGCGAACACCGAAGGCAGGTGCACGCACCCATGCGAGGACGGGTAGCCCGGCAGGCCACCCGCATGCAGCGCCACGCCGCCCCAGGTCAGTCGCTGCGTGTAGGGCATGGCCGCGTTGTTGTAGATCGAAGACCGGTGGTCCTTGTCCTTCTGCAGCGTGGTGAACACGCCGGTCGGCGTCAGGTGGCCCTTCTTGCCGGTGCTGATCGTGGTGTAGCCGATCAGGACGCCGTTCCGGTAGGCATAGGCCAGCTGTTCGTCGAGGCTGACCACGACGACGATCGGGCCGTCGGGTGCCAGTTCCGGCGCCCAGACGAACTGGCCGGGTTCAAGCTCGGAGGCGGGAACCGTCCGTGCCTGCGTCGCCTTGTCGCCCCAGAACGGCGTGGCGGCTTCGGCGCCGCCCGACGAGGCGGTCAGCAGGAGGGCGAAGGCGAGGCTGCGCAGCATGGGGGCGTCCTTTGTACGGTTGCACGTGAGGCGACTGTGCCATATCCGCGCCCGGCACGGGCCGCCCGCCCGCTAGCCCCGCAGCACCGCCAGCACGTCGTGGCAGGCGCCCATCGTGTGGTAGTCGGTCTTGCCGGCCGGACTCTTGTGGGCGTCGTAGCGGCGGTTGCGGCGATCGAGGATCCGGTACCAGGCGCCGTGCCGGTGGTCGACGAAATGCGTCCAGGCGTAGGTCCAGATCCGGTCGTACCACGTCCAGTAGCGCGCCTCCCCCGTGGCCACCGCCAGGCGCGCGGCGGCCGCCAGCGACTCGGCCTGCACCCAGAAGTATTTGTCGTCGTCGCAGATCCGGCCATCCGGTGCGAAGCCGTAGCACAGGCCCCCGAAGTCGCGGTCCCAGGCATGGCGCACGGCGCGGTCGAACAGGGTCCGGGCCGTGTCCACGAGCCAGGGCCGTGGCGTCCCGCGCTGCTTGAGATGGCCGTCCAGGATCAGCAGCAGCTTGGCCCATTCGGTCTGGTGCCCCGGCTGGAAGCCCCAGGGGCGGAACAGGTGCTTCGGGTCGTCGCGGTGGTAGTCCCAGTCCACGTTCCAGTGCCGGT
Organism: Gammaproteobacteria bacterium; assembly: GCA_030431185.1. Taxonomy (GTDB): domain Bacteria; phylum Pseudomonadota; class Gammaproteobacteria; order Xanthomonadales; family Xanthomonadaceae; genus Marilutibacter. The sequence continues at coordinate 3,668 of JAUIJO010000130.1, forward strand.
CGTAGTGCTCCCACACCAGGCCGCCCGCCCGGCTGGCCTGGCGGCGGGTCATGCGGTCGGCCAGCCCCAGGGCGCGGTCCAGGTAGCGCGATTCGCCGCTGGCCTCGAAGGCCGCGAGCATGGCTTCGCACAGGTGCATGTTGGCGTTCTGGCCACGGTAGTCGCTGAACGCCCAATCGGGCGTCGCCTCGTCGCGGTACAGGCCTGCACCCGCATCCCAGAAGCGGCGTTCGAGCAGGGCCCAGGTCTCGTCCATCCACCCACGCGCCGCGGCCTCGCCCGCCTTGAGCGCGCTGGCATAGGCCAGCAGCACGAAGGCCACGCCGTAGGCATGCCGGGTGTCGTCCTCGCCGCGATGGTCGCGACGGGTCCAGTCGTAGCCGCCGCGATGGGGATCGCGCCACGCATGGCGCAGCGACGCCAGGCCGTGCCGCATGGCCGTCCGGTACCGCTCGTCGTCGAATTCGCGCGCGGCCATCGCGTAGTTGAAGACGAAGCGGGTCTCGCTGACCAGGTGGCGATGGCGTCGGTCGTAGATGCCGCCGTCGTCGCGGAAGTAGTGGAAGAAGCCGCCGGCCGGATCGATCGCGCGCGGGTGGTAGAACGCCATCGTGTGGGCGATGTGCCCGCGCAGGAACGAAGGGTCGCGGAAGTCGGGAAGCGCGTTCATCGTTGTCCTTGCATCAGCTGGCGGAGGGCCTCGGCGTCGGGCATGGCGGCGAAGGCCCCGTGGCGGGTCGTCGCCAGCGCGCCGCAGGCCGCGCCCTGTCGGACCAGGGCGTCCACGGACGCAGGTGTCTCGAGCAGCCGGTCCAGGTCCAGCGCCGGGTCCTGCAGGGACAAGGCGTGCAGGACGCCGCCCATGAACGCATCGCCCGCCGCGGTCGTGTCCACGACATCGACCCGGTACGCGGCGACCTCGCCGCGCGCATCGCGGGTGAACCAGCGCACCGGGGCGTCGCCGTCGGTGACCAGCACCAGCCGCGCCCGGCCCTGCCACAGCCGCTCGAGCACGGCGGCCTCCGCGGGGTCCGCATCGACGTGGCCCAGGGACGCCTGCAGGAACAGGCTCTCGCCGCGGCACAGTTTCACGATGTCGGCTTCGTCCAGCGCCGACCAGATCCGCGGCGCGGGGTCGACGCCGGCCGGCCACAGCGAGGGACGCAGGTTCACGTCCATGCTGACCCGCGCGCCGGCCCCGCGCGCGCGGCGCATCGCCGCCAGTGTCGCGTCGGCGATCGGCACCTCGGTCAGGCTGTTCGAGCACACATGCAGCGTGCCGACGTCGTCGAAGGCGTCCGCGCGGAGGTCGCTTTCGCGGAACAGGAGGTCGGCCGCGGGCGGGCGGCGGAAACTGAAGCTGCGTTCTCCGATGGCGTCGAGCGATACGAACGCCAGCGCCGTCGGTGCCGCGTCGCTGCGACGCACGTCGCGCGTGTCCACGCCCATGCGCGAAAGCTCCCCGAGCAGGAAGTCGCCGAACATGTCCGTGCCGAGCATGCCGATGAAGCGGGCCTGGCCGCCGAGCCGGGCCACCGCCGCCGCGACATTGGCCGGCGCGCCGCCGGCATATTCGGCGAACTGTCGCGGCAGGCCCGGTCGGGCCGGCGCGCCGGCCAGGAAGTCGACCAGGGCCTCGCCGAAACAGGCCACCCAGGGACGCGAGCGGCTCATGGCGGGCTGACGTCGGCGACCGCCGGCGCTCGCAGCGTGGCATTCGCCTGCGCCCCGCGCAGGCCGTACCAGATGATGTAGAGGTAACAGGCCAGCGGCAGCGCGAAGGACAACTGCACGCCGATGCGATCGGCCAGCAGGCCCTGCAGCATCGGCACCACGGCGCCGCCGACGATCGCCATCACCAGCAGGCTCGAGGCCTTGCTGGTGAGCGGCCCGAGCCGGGCGATGCCGAGGGTGAACACGGTCGGGAACATGATCGAATTGAACAGCCCCACCGCGATCACGCTCCACATCGCCAGCGCGCCGCCGCTGGCCATCGTCGTCACCAGCAGCGCCACCGCGACCAGGCCGAACAGCGACAGCAGCAGGCGCGGTTCGACCCGTCGCATCAGCGCGGACCCGATGAAGCGGCCCAGCATCGCGCCGCCCCAGTAGTAGGACACGTATTTCGCCGCCGCGGCTTCGTCGATGCCGCCGATGCCCGGCGTGGCGATGTAGTTGATGAGGAAACTGCCGATCGCGACCTCGGCGCCGACGTAGACGAAGATCGCCACCACGCCCAGGCGCAGGTGCCGGTGGCGCAGGGCTTCGGCGAAGCTGTGCGGGCGGCCGTCGCCGCGGTCGGTGGCCTCGACCAGCGCCGGCAGCCGGAACACGTAGACGAAGGCCGCCAGTGCGAACAGTCCCATGGCCAGGCCCAGGTAGGGCAGCTGCACCGACTCGGCCTGGGCGATGCGGTAGGCCTCCTGCTCTGCCGCGGGCAGGGCGGCGAGCTCCACGCTGCCCAGCACCGCGACCGAGAGGATCAACGGGCCGAGCAGGGCGGGCGCGATGGTGTGCCCCAGCGAGTTCAGCGCCTGCGCCAGGTTCAAGCGGCTGGACGCCGTCCGCGCTTCGCCGAGCAGGCTGATGTACGGGTTGGCCGAGACCTGCAGCAGGGTGATGCCGCTGGCCAGCACGAACAGGGCGAACAGGAACAGCGGGTAGGACGGGATGCGCGCCGCCGGGAAGAAGGCCAGCGCACCGATGCCGGCGACCACCAGGCCGATCACGATGCTGTGCTTGTAGCCGACCCACGCGACCACCTTGCCGGCGGGCACCGACATCACCAGGTAGGTGCTGAAGAACGTGAACTGGATGAGCATCGTCTGCGCGTAGTTCATCTCGAACACGGCTTTCAGATGCGGGATCAGCACGTCGTTGAGACTGGTCAGCGCGCCCCAGGTGAAGAAGATCGTGGTCAGCACGGCCAGGGCCGTGTTCGAGGACAGGTCGCGACGGCTCATGGCGTGGCTCGGTGGAGAGGGGTGTCGGTGATCCGCACGTCGCTGCTGGCGCGGCACTGCAGGCGCGCCGGCGACACGCGGGTGATGGGCGCGCCCTCGGGCGCGTGCAGGCGTTGCAGGATCATCGCCGCGGCCTCGCGTCCGCGCGCGCGCGGGTCGACCGATACCGTGGTCAGCGGCGGGAAACTGGCGGCGGCCTCGGGGATGTCGTCGAAGCCGGTCACCGCGAAGTCCTCGCCCACGCGACGACCGCGACGCGCCAGCCCGGCGACCAGGCCGAGCGCGACGGCGTCGTTGTAGCAGACCGCGGCGGTGGGGGCGGGGTCGCGAAGGAACAGGGCGGCGGTCTGGCCGGCGGCTTCGAGCCGGGTCGGCGCGGACTCGACCAGCCAGTGCGGCTCCGGTTCGATGCCGGCCGCGGCGAGCGCATCGCGGTAGCCGCGTCGCCGCTGGGCGCAGGAGCTGGAATCGCGGTGCCCGCCGAAGAAGGCGATGCGCCGGTGCCCGAGGGCGAGCAGGTGCTCGGTCGCCAGGCGGGCACCGCGCACGTTGTCCAGGCCCAGGTAATCCCAGCCGGTTGCCGCGTCGCGGTCGCCCAGTTCGCGGTTGAACACGAGCACCGGCAGGCCGGGCCGCAGCACCTCGCGCAGGCGCCCGGCATCGCTGCCCTCGGCGGGCGACAGGATCAGCCCCGCCGGCGCGTGTTCCAGCAGCGAGGCGAGCACGGTCTGCTGGCGCTCGACCGACTCGCCGGTGCCGCCGAGCAGGGTGACATGGCCCGCCTCGGCAAGGGTCTCGTCGACCCCGGCCGCGAACTCGGCGAAGAAGGGGTTGGACAGGTCGTTGATGACCAGCGCCACGGAGTTGGACACCTTGCGCCGCAGGTTGGCCGCGCCCCGGTGGTAGACGTAGCCCTGGCGCTTGATCTCGGCCTCCACCCGGGCGCGCGTGCGCGCGTTCACCAGGGGGCTGCCCCGCAGCACCAGCGACACGGTCGCCCGCGACAGGTCGCAGGCGCGGGCGATGTCGGTGAGGGTCACGCGGCGTGGGGGCGGGGCGTCGGGCATCGGGGTCGGGCGAATCCGGTGGGGCGGGTCGAGCGGGGTAGGTCGGGCGGGGCAGGTCGGATGATTTGGATCGATCCAATCGTGGCAATCTACACAGCGGGTCCCGTCGCGGCATTTTGCGCCGCAGCATGAACCCGCACAGGCGCCGTGCTAGCGTGCCGAAAAATTTAGAACGATCCAAATCGTGCCCCGCCCCCTCGCTTTTCGGTCGACGTGATGCCCGTGCCCCCGCCCACCCCGCGCCGCCTGTTCGCCTCATGCGGCCGGGGCATCGGCCAGCCCGTCCCCGGTCCACCCCAGGAGTCCGCATGTCGCGCCCCCTTCGAAGCCGCTTCCGCCCGATCGCGTCGTGGCGTCCCGTCGTCGCGCCGTCGCTGCTCGCCGTCCTCGTCCTGGGCGGGGCGCTGATGGCGACCCCTGCGATGGCCGCGAACGCCGACCGCGAGGCTGCCGCACGCGCCTACGCGTCGGTCGACCCCTTCATCGGCACCGGCGGCGAAGGCCACACCTTCCCCGGTGCGGTGCGGCCGTTCGGCATGGTCCAGCTGAGCCCGGACACGCGCATCCAGCCGCGCAAGGACGCCTACGGCTGGGCCGCCGGCTACCGCCACGACGACACCAGCATCGTCGGCTTCTCGCACACGCACTTCTCCGGCACCGGGCATTCCGACCTCGGCGACGTCCTCGTGCTGCCCATCAGCGGTGACGTCCAGCTCGAGCGCGGCGATCCCGACGTGCCCGGCAGCGGCTACGCGGCGCGTTTCAGCCACGACAGCGAAGTCGCCGAGCCGGGCTACTACGCGGTCACCCTGGCGAACTACGGCATCCGCGCCGAGCTGACCGCCAGCGAGCGGGTCGGCGTGCATCGCTACCAGTTCCCCGCCGGCAAGCCCGCGCACGTGCTGGTCGACCTGCGCACCAGCATGTACGACTACCCCGGCAAGGTCCTGTGGTCGCGCCTGCGCCTGCAGCCCGACGGCACCGTGACCGGCTACCGCAAGACGCGGGGCTGGGCGCCGGGCCGCGAGCTGTACTTCGCCATGCGCTTCTCCCGCCCGGTCAGCGGCCACGGCTTCCACGACACCGAGCAGGACGTGGCCTACAAGGGCTTCCCGCCGCCGGGCCACCAGGACCCGCGCCAGCGTGCGCAGATCGAGGGCCGGCAACTGGTCGGCAGCTTCGACTTCGAGGGCGCCGCCGGCGACACGCTCGTGGTCAAGGTCGCGATATCGCCGGTCAGCGAGGCCGGCGCGATCGCCAACCTCGACGCCGAAGTGCCCGGCTTCGACTTCGACGCCGTCCGCGAAGACGCCCGAGCGGCCTGGACGCAGGCGCTGTCGGCGGTGGAGATCCAGGCGCCCGACGACGACCGCAAGGCCGCCTACACCGCGCTGTACCACGCGCTGATGGGCCCCAGCCTGTTCATGGACGTCGACGGCCGCTATCGCGGGCCCGATGGCGCCGTGCACCGCGCCGAGGGCTTCCGCAACCATTCGACGTTCTCGCTGTGGGACACCTATCG
>JAUIJO010000131.1 GCA_030431185.1 Gammaproteobacteria bacterium
TGTTCGTGCTCGTGCTGGCGTTGCCCGGCGTGCCCTTGCTGGCGCAGGTGGCGGCGTTCGTGGTGCTCAGCTTTGTTTCGATCCAGGTCTACCGGACCTGGTTCCGGGGTCGCGAGCGACAGAGCGATCGACCGACCCTGAATCGTCGGGCGGAAGCCCTGGTGGGGAGGGTGGTGCCGCTCGAGCGCGCCATCGTCAATGGACGCGGTCGCGTGCAGATCGCCGACGCGTTCTGGGACGTGTCCGGCCCCGACCTGCCTGCCGGCCAGGCCGTCAGGGTGGAGCGCGTCGATGGCATGACCCTGCAGGTGGTGGTGGCGGACTGAACCGGGCACGCGTGCGTCGCGCCAACGTGCGCCGGCGTGTGGTGCGCGGGTGCGCGTCGACGCCCCGGGGGCCGGGCTCCCGTGGCGACAATCTGTGATAATTGCCGCTCCCCCGGACTCCCCGCGACCACGATGCAGAAGACGATCCTCAACGACAGCCATCGCGCCCTCGGCGCCAAGATGGTCGATTTCGGCGGCTGGGACATGCCGATCCATTACGGCTCCCAGATCGACGAACACCACCAGGTCCGGCAGGACGCCGGCATGTTCGACGTCAGCCACATGACCGTGGTCGACCTGCGCGGCGAGCGCGTGCGCGATTTCCTGAAGCACCTGCTGGCCAATTCGGTCGACAAGCTGAAGAAGCCGGGCAAGGCGCTCTACACCTGCATGCTCAATCCGCGGGGCGGGGTGATCGACGACCTGATCGTCTACTACCTCTCCGAGGCGTTCTTCCGCCTCGTCGTCAATGCCGCCACCCGCGAGAAGGACCTGGCGTGGATCCGCGGGCAGGCCGAGGCGTTCGACGTCGAAGTCACCGAGCGCGACGACTACGCGATGGTGGCCGTGCAGGGACCGAACGCGCGCGACAAGGTCGTCGGCCTGCTGCGCGAGGAAGATCGTGTCGCGGTCGGCAAGCTGGGCCGTTTCGCGGCGTGCAGTGCCGAGCTGGCGGACGGCGGCGTCGAGCTGTTCATTGCCCGCACCGGCTACACGGGCGAAGACGGCTTCGAAGTGGTGGTGCCCCAAGGCAATGCCGTGGCGTTGTGGGAGGCGCTGCTGGCGGCCGGGGTGAAGCCGGCGGGCCTGGGCGCGCGCGACACGCTGCGACTGGAGGCCGGCATGAACCTCTATGGGCAGGACATGGACGACAGCGTGTCGCCCTACGAGGCGGCCCTGGCCTGGACCGTGGTCCTCGATGAAGGCCGACCGTTCGTCGGACGCGACGTGCTCGAACAGCAGAAGGCGACGGGTGCGCCGCGCCAGATGATCGGCCTGGTCATGGACGAGAAGGGCGTGCTGCGACACGGCCAGAAGGTCCTCACCGCGCACGGAGAAGGTGAGATCCTCTCCGGCACCTTCTCGCCGACCCTGGGTAAGGCGATCGCGTTCGCGCGGGTGCCCGCCGGCGACATCGCGCCCGGTGCCGACGGCGGTGTCCGCGTCGATATCAGGGGCCGGGAGGTGCCTGTACGCGTGGTGCGTTTCCCGTTCGTTCGCGAAGGGCAGGTCCAGGACGGCGTGCTCGCCTGAGCCTTGGCCATGCCCCGCATCGATTACTACTTCAGCACCATCTCGCCCTATGCCTACCTCGGGCACGGGACCTTGCTGGACGTGGCGCGCGACACCGGCGCGCAGGTCGCGTTCCGGCCGGTGCGCATCTTCGAGCTGTTCGACGCCAACGGCGCGGTGCCGCTCAACCAGCGCGCCCCCGCCCGCCAGCGCTACCGCGTGGTGGAGTTGAAGCGTTGGCGCGACGCCCGCGGCGTCGCGCTGAACATCAAGCCAAGGCATTTTCCGACGGATCCGGGCCTGGCCGATCGTTGCGCGATCGCGCTCGTCGCGGCCGGCCACGATCCGGCCGGCTACGTGGCGTCGGCGTTCCGTGCGCTTTGGGCGGAGGATCGCGACATCGCCGACGTCGACGTGGTGGCCGGCCTGCTGGACGAAGCGGGCTTCGACGCGACGTCGATCATCAAGGCCGCCGGGCAACCGCCCAGTCACGCGACCTATGCCGACAACACCGCGGCGGCGATCGCCGCGGACCTGCCCGGCCTCCCTGGATATGTCCTGGACGACGAGCCCTTCTGGGGGCAGGACCGCCTCGAGGCGCTGCAAGGCGCACTGGAGAGCGGACGTCCCCCGTATGGGCGCGAGTGAGGCCCCGGGTGCGCGTTCCCCCTGGACCCTCGTGGTCCTCCGTCGCCTGTGCTTGCACGGGTTCCCCCGTTAAACTAGGCGGCGTTCCCCGCCGCCACCGCCCACACATAGAGGCCTGTCATGAGTGATATCCCCGGCGATCTGAAGTTCCTGAAGTCCCACGAATGGGTCCGCGTCGAAGGTGACGGCAAAGTCACCGTCGGCATTTCCGACCACGCACAGGGCCTGCTGGGCGACCTGGTCTACGTGGAGCTGCCCAACCCGGGCGACCAGGTCGAGGCCGGCACCGCCTGCGCCGTCGTCGAGTCGGTGAAGGCGGCGTCGGACGTGTACGCGCCCTTGAGCGGCAAGGTACTCGAGGTCAACAGCGCGCTGGCCGACAAGCCGGAGATCATCAACGAGGATGCGTACGGCGAGGGCTGGCTCTACACCCTCCAGGCCGACGCCCCCGAGCAGGCGAACGAACTCCTGGGTCCGCAGGAGTACGCCGAGCTGCTCGAGAGCGAAGAGCACTGAGGCACGTCCCGACGCACCGTCGCCACCGACCGGCATCGGTGGTGGCAAGAGAGAACTCCGGGTCCCGCGCCCGGAGTTTTTTTATGCCCGCGCTTCCCGGGATGGGTGGCGCGTCGCGTCGCCGGTGCCGCGCATCGACGCCGCGACGAACGACGCAGTCGCCCCGATGTCGCGCCCATGCCCGTGCCCGGCGCCGAAGAAATTTCCGCGCAAATGATGTTGTGCGACGCGATAACCGGCGTCGACCCGAAACTTTTTTTCGGGTGCCCCGGGATCTTGCCCGGCCGCCCGCGCGGCATGCCGAAGCCCCTGCGCGTTGCGGCGAAAATGACTGGACAATAATTGTCCACTAGTTGAAAACGCCTTGTTTTGAAGTGTTTTCGCCGTTTGGATTCGCCTTGCATCCGATCCGGTGCCGCGATCGAAGCATCGGGGACGGGGGACGCCCCGGGTCCTCGTCGCTCAACAGGCGCTCCTGCATGCGTCCTGCAGTGCGCCCGGGTTGTTGACACCTGCAAAAAGCGTGATTACGTTTCGCCAAGCAGAAGACATCTGCATATACGAGTGAACAAAGCGATCGCGACAACGAGCTGCACACAACCGGACTCCGCCATGCTTCTCGAAAAGGTGGATATCGGGCCTCTGTCCCTTGAAGGATTTCGAAACTTCAACATCGCCACTTCCAGAACAACTCGTACGAGTGACCCATCCCCTCCCGAAATTTCTTCCGGCCCTCTTTCCTGTCGCGTGCAAGGAAAGGTGCCTGGACGCTATCCGTTACGGTTCGCCATTCGGCGGACCGGCGGTTTCCCGTCGGCGATTTGCCGTCGGGGCTGGTTTGTACTGGGCAATACCCCGATCCGTCCCGGGTCGGTCACTGCTTGACCACTGACGAGGAGCCATCCCATGGCCACTAAGAAAGCTGCGAAGAAGAAACCCGCCGCCAAGAAGGCGGCGAAGAAGGTTGCCAAGAAACCGGCAGCCAAGAAGGCCGCCAAGAAGGTCGCGCGCAAGTCCGCGGCCAAGAAGGCCGTGCGCAAGTCCGCTGCCAAGAAGACGGTGAAGAAGGCCGCCAAGAAGTCCGCCGCCAAGAAGACGGTGAAGAAGGCCGCCAAGAAGTCCGCTGCCAAGAAGACGGTGAAGAAGGCCGCCAAGAAGTCCGCCGCCAAGAAGACGGCGAAGAAGGCCGCCAAGAAGTCCGCCGCCAAGAAGACGGTGAAGAAGGCCGCCAAGAAGTCCGCCGCCAAGAAGACGGTGAAGAAGGCCGCCAAGAAGTCCGCCGCCAAGAAGACGGCGAAGAAGGCCACCAAGAAGTCCGCCGCCAAGAAGACGGTGAAGAAGGCCGCGAAGAAGGCCACTGCCAAGAAAGCCGCCAAGAAGACCGTCCGCAAGACGGCCAAGCGTGCTGGCAAGAAGAAGGCCGCACCCGCGGCACTGCCGAACATCCCGGCACCGATGATCTGATACGTCCCGATACCGTTTCCACGGTCATCAGACTCTTCCCCGCGGCCCAGGCGGGGGAGAGTTTTTTTATGGGTGATTGGTGATTGGTGATTGGTGATTCGTGATTCGTGATTCGTGAAGGGTGTTGGGTGTTGGGGAGCTTCCTGGCCGATCCCGGCAGGGCAGTCGGGGCAGGCGCGCTGGGTAGGATGGGCAGAGCGAAGCGAAGCCCATCGTGGGATCCACGTAGATTCGCGATTCAAGAAGGGTGGTGTTCGAGGTTCCTGGCCGATCCCCGCAGGGCAGCGGGCAGTCGGGGCAGGCACGCTGGGTAGGATGGGCAGAGCGAAGCGAAGCCCATCACCGGAGCGATCCTGATGGGCGACGCGGGGGCAGCTCCGGGTCGGGACGATCGTCCGCGAGGACTACCGGCCGGCGATGCGGCGCAGCCCCGGTCCGGGTCCACCCACGGCAGTGCGGCCGGGCCGCCCCCTTGGGCCGTCAGCGTTGCGCGACGACCTGCAGGTCGTGCACGGGAGCGTGCTCATCCGAACCGCTTTCGTGGGACAAGGCGTCGGAGACATCGATGTCGAGCCACTTGCGTTCGGGCAGGCCCAGGGCGCTGTCCAGGATGGTCGGCATCAGGCCCGATGGCAGCCCGGTGTTCGAGTTCCAGAGGACGGCCACGCCGAAGTCGCGCTCGGGCAGCAGGGCGATCATGCCGCGGTATCCCTGCACGACGCCGCCGTGGTAGATCATGCGCTCGCCCGCGTAGTCGTGGACGCGCCAGCCGAGGGCGTAGCCGGCGTAGGTGATGCGTTCGCGCCGCCACGAAGTGCTCATCTGGCCCGGTGTGTCGACCAGGGGCGCGTGCAGGGTGGCCAGCAGGGGGGCCGAAAGCACGTCGGTGCGGTGGCCGGTCTGGGCGATCAGCCATTGCGCCATGTCGCTCGCGCTGGCGTTGACGCCCGCGGCGGGCGGCAACTGGTAATAGGTGGGCTTGGGCGAAACGGACACCCAGCCACCGCGGGTGCTGATGTGCGGCCGCGCCCAGCTCGGGCTGCTCTCGATGCCTTCCAGTCCGAGGCTGGCGTCGTTCATGCCGAGCGGCTTGAAGATGCGCCGCCGCACTTCCTGGCTGTAGAAGTCGCCGGTCGCCGCGAAGACGATGTCGCCGATCAGGCTGAAGGCCACGTTCTGGTAGGCGTAGCAGGTGCCGGGCTGGCAGCGCAGCGGGGTGTCGGCCAAACGCCCCGTCAGCGTGCGGTAGTCGACGTAGCGTTCCAGGTCGCGGTCGTAGGCGTTGTGCGGCAGGCCCAGTCGATGGCTGAGCAGGTCGGCCACGGTCACCTGCTGCGTGGCGTACGAGTCCTTGAGCTTGAAGCTGGGCAGGTACTGGGTGACCTTGCTGTCCCAGCGCAGGGTGCCGTCGTTGATCAGGAGCCCGGCCATGCTCGACGCGAAGGCCTTCGAGAGCGACGCCAGGCGGAACACCGTGTGCGAGTCCACGGGCGTGGGTGCCTGCATGTCGGTGATGCCATACCCGCGCGCGCTGAGCACCTTGCCTTCGTGCACGATCGCGAGGGCCATGCCGGGCACGCGACGGTCCGCGACGAGGGCCTGCGCCATCGCCTCGAACCGCCTGACGTCGAAGTCCGGGGGCAGCGGGGTGTGGCTGACGGTGGAGATGGTGTCGGTGGAGGTACCGGTACCGGTGGGCTGCGACGGCGACGGCGTCTGCGCCGTCGAGCCCAGCGCCAGTGGGAGCAGGGCGGACAGGACCGCCAGGCGTAGGAAGGTGCGTGGCCGCGCGGTCGTATTGTCTTTCATCGTTCGCAGCGCCTGCGTATGCTGGGAGTGGGTTCGATTCTAGCGCCGACCCCACCCGGGGATTCAAGCCACGAGGAGTGAAGGTCATGATGGGTTTATTGATTCTGCTTGTGCTGTTGGCAGTCCTGGCCTTCTGGGCAGTCGGCATGTACAACGGCCTGGTCGGCGCGCGCAACGCCTTCAAGAACGCATTCGCGCAGATCGATGTTCAGCTCCAGCGTCGTTTCGACCTGATCCCCAACCTCGTGGAGACCGCCAAGGCCTACCTGGCGCACGAGAAGGGTACGCTCGAGGCGGTCACCGCGGCGCGCAACGCCGCCCAGTCCGGCCTGGCGGCGGCGAAGGCGTCGCCCGGCGATCCCGCGGCCATGGCGGAGCTTTCGCGCAGCCAGGGAGCGCTGGAAGGGGCATTGGGACGCCTGCTGGTGACGGTGGAGGCCTATCCCGAGCTCAAGGCCAACCAGAACATGATGCAGTTGACCGAGGAGCTGACCAGCACCGAGAACAAGGTGGCCTTCGCCCGCCAGGCCTACAACGACAGCGTCATGGCGTACAACAACAAGCGCGAGATGTTCCCTTCCTCGGTGGTCGCCGGCATGTTCAGTTTCGCGCCCGCCGCCCTGCTCGACATCCCCGACGACAGGCCGGAAGTCCGGGACGCGCCGAAAGTGCAGTTCTGACCGGTGCCTGCCGGGTCCCGCACGGCTGCCGCGGGCGACGCCAATCCGGGGAGTGGACGGGTGCCGTTCGCCGTCCCGACGCCCTGACGTGATGCAATCGATCCCGCCCCGTATGCCACGATCCCGACGGCCGAAGCGCGCATGAACTTCTTCGAACATCAGGCGGCGGCGCGCAAGAGCTCGACCCGGCTGGTCGTGTTGTTCGGCCTGGCGGTGCTGGGCATCGTGCTGGCCGTCGACGTGGCCGTGGCCGTCGTGGCGGGTGCCTCGCCCGGCCTCATGGCGGTGGCGTCGCTGGGTACCCTGGCGGTGATCGGCCTGGGCTCGATGTTCCGGATCGCCAGCCTGGGGGCGGGCGGTGAGCCGGTGGCGCTGCAGCTCGGCGGCGTGCCCGTACCCGAAGACACCCGCGACCTGAACCTGCGGCGGCTGCGCAACGTGGTCGAGGAGATCGCGATCGCCTCGGGCGTGCCGGTCCCCAAGATCTACGTCCTCGAGCACGAAGCCGCGATCAACGCGTTCGCGGCGGGATATTCCCCGTCCGATGCGGTGGTGGCGGTGACGCGCGGCGCGCTTGAGCGGCTCAACCGCGATGAACTGCAGGGCGTGATCGCCCACGAGTTCAGCCACATCCTCAACGGCGACATGCGCCTGAACATTCGCCTGATGGGCGTGCTGTTCGGGATCATGATGATCGCCATCATCGGTCGCAAGGTCATGATCCACGGGCATTACGCCAGCCGCCGCGAAGGCGTCGTGGTGGTGCTGGTGGTGGCCCTGGTCGCGATGGCGATCGGCTCGATCGGCCTGTTCTTCGGCCGCATGATCAAGGCCGGCGTCAGCCGGAGCCGCGAACGCCTGGCCGACGCGTCGGCGGTGCAGTTCACCCGCCAGACCGCCGGCCTGGCCGGCGCCCTGAAGAAGATCGGCGGGCTGGAAGACGGCTCCCGGTTGGTGGCCCGCGGCGAGGCCGAAGAGGTGAGCCACATGTTGTTCGGGGATGGCGTGGGTTTCAGCGGCCTGTTCGCCACCCATCCGCCGCTGGTCGAGCGCATCCAGGCCCTGGAGCCGGGTTTCAACGACGAGAAACTCAAGGCCCTGTCGCGCCAATGGATGCAGGCCGCGCCGAACGGCCTGGAGGAGGACATCCAGATGGGACTGGCGCCTGGCATGCCGCGCCCGGCGCTGCCCTCGGATGGGGAACACGCGCTGTCCCCGCGCTCGGTGTCGGCCCAGGTGGCCCACCCCGGCGCGGACGACTACCTGCGGGCCGACGCGCTGGTCGCGGCCATGCCGCCCGCGCTTCGCGCGCTGGCCGCCGAGCGCGAAGGCGTGGTGCCGCTGCTGCTTGGCTTGCTGATGGACCATCGCGCCGCCATCGCGGACAAGCAGGTCGGCGAGATCTCGGCGCGCCTGGGACGGGTGGTCGCCGAGCGCGCGCGGCATATCCGCGAGACCCGCCTGCACGACCTCAACCCGATGCTGCGATTGCCGCTGGCCGCCATGGCCTTCCCCGTGCTGCGCCTGCGCCCGCGGCCTGAACTGGACGCGTTCCTGGATGCGTCCAATGCGATGGTCTACGCCGATGGCCAGGTCAGCCTGTTCGAATACTGCCTGGCGCGCCTGTTGACCGTGCATGTGCGGGAGTCACTCGATCCCTCGCGCTACGCGCGCATGGGCAGGCGGCGGGCGACCGGGGTCAAGCGCGAGTTCGCGACCCTGCTGGCCGTCGTGGCGCAGTCGGGCCATGGCGACGAAGCCAGTGCGAAGCGCGCCTACCTCGCGGGGCTCAACCGCGTGCTGCCGCGCGACCACATGCCGTATGCGCCGCCGGCTGAGGGCGTGATCGCGCTGGACGAAGTCTGGGAGCCGCTGGATGCGCTCGATCCGCTGGCCAAGCAGGTGCTGGTGGAGGCGATCACCGAAGCCGTCGGCCACGACGGCCGCGTCAGCGTCGCCGAAGCGGAACTGTTGCGCACCATCTGTGGCGTGCTGCATTGCCCCTTGCCGCCGATGCTGGGTCGCGCCTGAAGCCTGTCGCGTAACCGCGGCGTCAGGCCGTGCGGATCATCTCCGCCGCGCGCTCGGCGATCATGATCGTCGGCGCATTGGTGTTGCCGCCGACCAGGCTGGGCATGACCGAGGCATCGACCACGCGCAAGCCGTCGACGCCCCTCACGCGCAGGCGGGTGTCGACCACCGAACCGGCGTCCCCGCCCATCCGGCAGGTGCCGACCGGGTGGTAGATGCTCTCGGCGCGGGCGCGCACGAAGGCTTCCAGGGCGAGGTCGTCGAGGTCATCGCGTGCGGGGAACAGCGCATCGCCCCGGTAGGGATCGAAGGCGGGCTGGGCCAGCAGCTCGCGTGACAGGCGCGCGCATTCGACCATCATCTTGAGGTCGAAACCCTCTTCGTCCCCGAGGTAGTTGGCCTCGAT
>JAUIJO010000132.1 GCA_030431185.1 Gammaproteobacteria bacterium
AAGTGGTCAGCAACACCGCCGAGGGCCGCGAAGCCTTGATGGACGAATACGGCGACTGGTTCGGCGAGCGCTGGTGGATGTTGCCCAACCCCACCTACGGCTCATGGGAGCCGGCGGCCTTCAACAATGACTGGAGCCAGCCCGTCGAGGTGCGCCGCGCCGGCAAGCGGGATGCCCTGGACTTCGCCCAGTAGCTTTATTCTTTTTATAAATCAATGATTTGACCGCATAAACCTAAGGTATTGCATCAGGTTCCGGCAGTCGCTACTCTGGGGGCGTCCGGCTTCGGCCGGCGCCATGTCAAAACTCGATAAGTCCTCCGGCCCTGCCGGATCTTGACTGGGAGGCTTCGGCCTCCTTTTTTCTTGGGCGCACTTTGCTGTGGCCCGGGTTCCCGGGCCTGCTCCGGGCTCCTGCGCGGCCTC
Organism: Gammaproteobacteria bacterium; assembly: GCA_030431185.1. Taxonomy (GTDB): domain Bacteria; phylum Pseudomonadota; class Gammaproteobacteria; order Xanthomonadales; family Xanthomonadaceae; genus Marilutibacter. Next base: position 426 of record JAUIJO010000132.1, read on the forward strand.
AGCGCGGCCGCGAGGCGGGGATGTCGATGCGCAGGTCCTCGCGGACGCGCACCTCGATGCCCTGTTCGGTGCTTGCTTCGTCGATGTACCACGGCAACGGCAGGTTGTCGGGCATGACGGTCAGCGTGTGTGCGCCCACCGCGACGTCCTGGAACTCGAAGCGGCCCTGGCTGTCGGTGCGCACCGCATAGCGGCCGTCGAGGATCACGGTCAGGTTCGACACCGTCGATTCGGCGGCATTGAAGGCGCCATCGTCGTTGTCGTCGAGGAACACGCTGCCGCGCACCGCGCCGGTGGCGGCGCCCGGCGCGCCCCCGATCACCGAGCGTGCGCGACCGGCGTCGCGCTCGTAGCGCAGCACCAGGAACGCCGAGCGCTCGCGCGGCAGTCGCATGAACAAGGGGTCCTGCCCGAGCGGGTCCAGCTCGAAGGGCGAACGCTGCGTCCCCTGGTTCTGGTACAGGCTCGCGCTCAGCGACCAGCGCGGGTTCAAGGCCCAGTTGACCGCGATGTTGGCGTTGCTGCCGCGCAGGGCGCTCGGACCGTCGCCATGCGTCCAGCGCAGCTGGCCGTCGATCGACAGGCGATCGGTGAGGTCGTGGCCGCCATACACGGCCAGGCTGGTGGCGCGGGTCGCGGGCGCGTCGTCGTAGGCCAGTTCGCCGTAGGAGACGGTGGCCGACAGGCGGCTGCCGGCGCGGACGGGGAAGGCCTGGTCGATGCTGGCCTGCCAGCTGTCGGCGCCCCCGTCGCTGACGCGGGCCGTGTCCCACTGCAACCGGGTCGTGCCCCAGTCGCTGCGCTTGTCGAGGAACCACTGCGTGCCGACGGCCTGCCCATCGCCATCGCGCACGCTGAGGCTGCCGCCGTATCCGAGCGTGCTGCTGGCCTGGTAGCGCGCGTAGGCGGTCGCGTACGTGCCGTCGAAGCTGTCGCCGGAGATCGATTCGATCCGGTCCAGCCCCGCGTTCCAGCTCCAGCGCGCGAACTGGTAGGCGATCCGGTAATAGCCGCCCTGCGTGTCGTTGTTGATCGGATAACTGCCCCAGGCCAGGCCTTCGCCCAGATGGAACGCGCCGTAGTTGTGGGTGTAGCGGCCGCGTTCGGAGCGGGCATCGATCCACGCTCCGCGTGCGTCGCCGGCGTCGCCCCCGCTGGCCAGCAGGTTCACCTGCACGCGGTCGTCCGCACCCTGCCAGGCGGTCGCTGCGTGCACGGCATGCGAGCGCCCGTCCTCGATGACCGCCTGGCCTTCGTCGCCCGCGACGAGGCGACCGTCGCTGCTCAACCAGGTCGCCGAACTGCTCCAGCCGCGGTCCCATTGCCATTGCGCGCCCAGGGTGCCCACGTTGCCGTCGTCGGTCTCGAACCCCAGCAGGCGGGTGCCGGTGTAGTGGCCGATCCGGCCCCCGCCGCCCTGCAGGCGCAGGCCGCTGGCGCCGTTCTGCCATTCGCTGCTGAGGCCGGCGTACGTCGTGCTCGGCAGGAAGAATCGGTATTGCTCGCGAAGCAGGGGCAGGGTCGGGGTGTTGAGCACGCCCGCGCCATTGTCGGCGCGCCACTGGCCGGGCATGGCGAGGTTGCGTTGCCACAGGGTGCCGGCGCCGGTCACGTCGCCGTCGTTGGCGGACCCGCCCGCCACGTCGGCGCGATCGTCGTCGCGGCGCGACACGCTGGCCTGCAGGGACCAGGTGCCCCAGCGGGCGGTTTCCCGGAAGCCGCCGACGCTGACGCCGTACTCGCGGTAGCGGTCGTCGCCGAATTCGCCATGGCTGTAGGCCGCCTCGGCGTTGAACGAGCGGGGCAGTCCGCTGTCGTCGTAGGGTGCGTGCGAATCCGCAGCCTCGGTGGGCGGCAGCGACGCCGGATCGATCACGCGGTCCTGGTAGGGCATCGTGCCGGCGTCCACGTCCTGCGCGTCCGCCTGTTCCGGCTCGGGCGCGGCGGCGGTGGGCGCGGTGCTGGCGTCCGCGTCGGCAGCGTTCGCGTACGCCGGCAGGGTCGCCAGGGCGAGCGCTATCGCGGAGGCGATCGCCCGGGCGGTCGCCTGTCGGGTGGATCGGTAGGAAGTCATGGCGCTACGACGGTCTCGATCTCGAGGCGTTGCTTGCCGTTCTCCAGGTGTCCCTTCAGGGTCAGCGGGAACTGGATCGCGGGTGCCGGGCTGCCGCTGTCGTCGAGCACCGGCGACAGTGCGATCGGCCGCGTTTCGCCGGGCATGATCGGGGTGGTGGACGGACTGAACGTGAACCGGGTGCCGCCGGCATCGGTGCCGTCGATGAAGCCTTCCAGCCGGCCGTGCGCGTCGCCGGTGTTGCTGATCGTCAGCACCGGTAGCGACGTCCCCTGGACATCGGCCGCCTCGGTCCGGTTGAGCGACAGGAACGGCTCGGCGTCGCCGATCGTCAGGTAGACGATGATGCCCAGGCGGCCGGACACCGGGACGGGCACGTCGCCCGGCGCGGTCTCCGCATCGCCTTCGAACATCACCGCGAAGCGGCATTCGCCCCGCTCCGCATCGTCCGGGACCTTCGCTTCGAAACGGAAACGGCGCTTGCCCTGCGGCGGCAAGGTCAGCTCGCGCGCTTCGATCCCGACCCAGGGCCGGCAACTGTCGGCGGCGAGTTCGTAATCGAACGCAGCAGTGCCGGCCGGCTCGAGCGTCCAGTCGGCGGTACGCACCGTGATGGGCGTGGCCTGCTGCGAGACGTTGGTCAGTTCGATGATGTTCCGGTAGGTGTCGCCGGGCTGCACCCGGGCTTCGATGCGCGGGGGCGAGGCCAGCACGGCAAAGCCCTGGGCCAGCGCCTGCGGTGCCACCAGGCAGCACAGCACGAAGAAAGCGACGCGGCGGGAAAGGATCATCACGGGGCTCCGAGATCGATCTCGAACGCGAATTCGAGCTGTTGGGTACGGGTGATGTGGCGACCGTCGGCCTGCAGCTGGAAGCGCAGGGTGTCCTCGATCAGGGGCGCGTTGATCGGCCCGGCATAGACCAGGCTGCGCTCGCCGCTGCGCAGGGTGCCCGGCAGCAGCGGCCCACGGGCGTCCCAGGTGGCGGTGACGGGACCGGACGGCGCCGGCGGCAGGATCATGTAGATCCGGCCCATGCGGCCCTGCCAGGGGGCGACGTCGAGGCGGACGAGCACGGCGAACCGGCCCGAGACCGCGTTGGCGTCGGGGCCACGGGTGGGTGCGATGGATTCCCACTCCATGGTCACGTTGGGGTCGAGCACCTGGCTGGCGCTGTCGTCCACCTTGAAGGTCCGCGCCTGGGCATGCGCGTCGTTGGCGGCGAAGGCCACGTAGCACGACATCGCCAGCAGCGTCGCGAAGCCGAGTCGGGCGGTGATGGGCAGGCGACGCATCATGGCGCCGCCAGGGTATAGGTGACCCGGCCGTTGTACTGGCCGGCGGCCACGACATTGCTGTTGGCGTAGCGGAAGCTCATGCAGCTTTCCCGCCAGCTGTTCGCCGGGAACGAAGCGAGGGACTGCTCGCCGCCGGTGAAGCTGCCCGAGGGCACGGGCTGTGCCCCGGTATCGCCGTTGCCGGAACTTGTCCAGCTGATCTGCGAGAACGGAATCCGGTCGCCGTTGGCGTTCACCAGGTCGTTCGGCGCGGTGACGGTCAGCGTGGCGGTGTAGAACGAGAAGTAGTAGCGATAGAAGCCGCCGATGTAGATCTGGCCGGCATTGCAGAACGCATAGCCGTCCCAGTTGCTGGTGACCTGCGTGGCATTGCCGGTCATCGCCACGGAGGTGCCGTTGCCGAGCGAGCCCGAGGGCACCGTGGCCGACACCGTGTTGATGCCGCCGCCGTTGCCGGGCGTGCCGCCGCTCTGGTAGTTGCCGCTGAACGCACCGTTGCCCACCCGCAGGTACAGCGCGCGGGAACCGGGGCTGATGTCGACGGTGAACGCGTCGGCGACGGTCGACCAGGACAGGCCGGCCAGCAGGGCGAGAGCAGCGAGTAGGCGAATGGGCATCGTGACCTTCCAGGGCGACGACGACCCGGGGGCCGTCGTCGCGTCAGAGCGACGGGCTGCTTACGGCATGGAGGCAGTGTAGGTGACGCGGCCGTTCTTGGTGTTCACGCCACCATAGGAACCCGCGGCCACCAGGTTGTCGTTCTTGTAGGCGTACGTCCACTGGGCGGTGGCGTTGGTGATCTTGCCCGAGCTCAGCGGGACATTCACGGCGGTGCCGGTGCCGTCGGCCAGGACCGGGGCCGGCAACGTGGCGGGCGCCGAGGACGTGGTGGTGATCTGCGCGTAGGAGATCGAATCGCCGGCGCCGTTGCTCAGTGCGCCCACGCTGTCGGCGCGGAGCGAGATCTGGCCGTTGTTGCCCTTCACGGTCGCGGTGACGGTGCCGTTGCCGACGTCGCCCGAAGCGGCGGTCGCGGCGACCGGGGTGCCCAGGGTCTGCAGCTGGGCCGCGGTGACGTTGAAGTCGATCAGGTTGATGGTGCTGTCGTTGGTGCCCACGCGCAGCAGCAGGATGCGCGGCACGGTGATCTGGAAGTCGAGGCGGGCGGTGGCGTTGCCGCTGCTGACCGAGCTGGACTCGGCCTGCGCGCCGAAGGGCAGGGCGATGGCGACGATGGCGGCGGCGAGGAGGCTGTGCTTGATATTCATCGGAATTGTTCTCAAGGATGGGTTGGAGGAATCGTTGGCCCTTCCTTGGCCGAGTGAAGACTGCGTGAGGGATTACGCAGGAAGCGTGCCAACTTTGTGACTTCCGTCTCATTCAAAGCGTGCCGGGCGCCGCGGACTGTTCGACAGATCGTCAAAAAACGGGTTCTGCGTCACATTTGGAGGAAAGCGCGGGCCGCGCGTCAGAACCTGACGTCCTGCGTCAGGGGGGCGCTCGGGAGGCGCGATCGAAATGGCGCGGCCCCCCCCAAGGTTCGCCTTCGCCGCCCGCGACCCCTCGGCCGGACCGCGCCATTCAGGTTGTCTGCGGCGCCGCCCGGGGCCAAGATGGCGCACCGGATTTCCGAGGCGACCGCGCGTGCAGGGATTCCAAGCGATGCTCTACCCGGGCGTGAAATGGCTGTGCGCCGCCGCCCTGGCCGTGGCGCTGCTGGCCGGCTGCCAGCCGTCGGCTCCCGACACGGAAGCGGATGCCCCGCCTGCCCGCCCGGGCGATGCGGTCACCCGGTTGACAGGCGACCTGCGCGACGACGATCTCGTCGCCTACGCGCGCCATGCCGTGCCACCCGACCTGCATGCGCGCCTGGACATCGCCTGGCGCGAGGGCCGGACCCGCTGGCCCCTCACCGAACTCCCGCTGGACGACCAGCTGCCCGCGATGCTGGCCGGCCTTTCGAAGCCGGACGCGGAGAAGACGCTGATGGCGATCTACAACCGCCAGTTCGCCGGTGCCCGCAACGAGCTGCGGTCCACCGCCTCGGCGCTGGGCCTGTTCGCCGTCCAGTACATACAGAACGAGGCCGACTACAGTGACGACGAGCGGGAGCACCACGTCCAGCTGGTGCAGGCCCTGAGCGAGTGGGGGCAGCAGGCCCCCCTGTCGGATCCCCGCAAGGCGAAGCCCGCGTTGCGCCAGCTCATCGCCGCGGCGCGCCTGACCGGCCTGGACAGCCCCGACGCGTTCGCCGCCGCGGGCATGGAGCGGGGCCTTGCGCGCTTCTCGCCGTTCGCCGCCCGCTTCAAGCAGGTGCTCGGCGGCTACGGCCTGGACATCGATGCGGCCCTGGACAGCGTCCAGGTGAGCCTGGTCGAGCAGACCGGCGATACCGCCCGTGTCCGCCTGCAATACACGCTGGCCGGCCACCCCATCGACGCCATCGTCCACGTCGAGCGCCGCGATGGCGTCTGGTACCTCAGCGACCTGCTGCGCCATGCCGAGGCGGAGGCCGGGCCTGCCGGGGCTCCCGCGCCGGCTGCGACGCCCGAGGCGCCCGTGGAAGTGCCCGCCAGCGCGCCCTGAGGCCGGCCGGTCCACCGGCGCCGGCGATGGGCCGTCCCGGACCAGCGACCTTCCAATCGGCATAATGGCCCGGATGCCCAAACAGCCACCCCTGCTATTTCCCGAACCGGCCTCGCCCCAGGGCGATCCGGACCGCGCTTCGCACCCGACCCCCGGCGACCCGGCAGGCATGCGTGTCGATGCCGCCGGCGATGCCCCGGGTCCGACCGACGGCCCCCCCGGCGACTCCCCGCCGTCGCGCGATCGCGCCGACGAGGTCGCTCCCGACGCCCTGGACATGCCGGTCGCGCCGCCCCTGCCCGCGACCGAACCCGCGCCGATCGACCCGCGTGGCGATGTCGCCGCGCCCATGCCCGCCCGGGGGCCCGACAGCGAGCCGCACGCGCAGGCCGAACTGCCCATGGCGATGGAACCCGTCCCTCCGACCGGTCCGGCCGATACCCGCGCGTATAGCGGCCGCCCGTGGTGGGCGCGCCTGCTCGGCGGCCTGCTGTCGCCCTGGGTGTCGCTGACCATCGAGCCCAACGACCCCGCCTCGCATGCCGACGACCTGGGTCGACCGGTCTGCTACGTGCTCGAGGACTACGGCCTGTCCAATGCCCTGATCCTGGACCGGGCCTGCGAGCAGGCCGGCCTGCCGTCGCCCCTGCAGCCCCTGCCCGGCGACCCGCTGGGCCGCAAGCGCGCCTACGTCGCGCTGTCACGGCGCAACGCCAATCTCTCGCCGCTCGGGGCCCCGCCCAGGCCGAGCAGCCATTCCGAATCGCTCGCCCGCCTGCTCGACGCCCACCGCGCCGAACCCGGCCTCGACGTGCAACTGGTGCCGGTGTCGATCTTCGTGGGCCGTGCGCCCGACAAGAACAGCGGCTGGTTCTCGGTGCTGTTCTCCGAGAACTGGGCCCTGGTCGGCCGCTTCCGCCGCTTGCTGGCGATCCTGCTCAACGGACGCGACACCCTGGTCCGGTTCGCGCCGCCGGTGTCGCTGCGCGGGGTGACCGACGAAGGCCTGCCGGCCGAACGCACCGTGCGCAAGCTGTCGCGCGTGCTGCGCGCGCACTTCCGTCGCATCCGCGCCGCGATCGTCGGGCCCGACCTGTCGACGCGCCGCCTGCTGGTCGACCGCGTGCTGTCCTCCGACGGCGTCAAGGACGCGATCGCCGACCAGGCGCGCCGCGACAAGTCCTCGTTGTCGGATGCATGGAAGAAAGCCCATGCCTATGCCTACGAGATCGCCGCCGACTACTCGCACCCGCTGGTGCGTTCGGCCAGCTTCATCCTGGCGCCGGTCTGGAACCGCATCTACCGCGGCGTGCTGGTGCACCACCTCGACAAGCTCAAGCAGGTCGCGCCGGGCAACGAGGTCGTCTACGTGCCCTGCCATCGCAGCCACATGGACTACCTGCTGCTGAGCTACCTGCTCTACACCAAGGGCATCGTGCCGCCGCACATCGTCGCCGGCGTCAACCTCAACCTGCCCGTGGTCGGCACCATCCTGCGCAAGGGCGGCGCCTTCTTCATCCGCCGCAGCATCCGCGGCAGCGCGCTGTACTCGGCGGTGTTCTCCGAGTACATGGCGCAGCTGGTCGCCGGCGGCTATTCCATCGAGTACTTCATCGAGGGCGGTCGCTCGCGCACGGGGCGCCTGCTGCAGCCCAAGGCCGGCACCCTGTCGATGACCGTGCGCGCCTACCTGCGCCAGCCCACGCGACCGGTGCTGTTCCAGCCCGTCTACATCGGTTACGAAAAGCTGATGGAGGGCAACAGCTACCTGGACGAGCTCAGCGGCAAGCCCAAGGAGGGCGAGTCCATCTGGCAACTGCTGTGGGGCATCCCCAAGGTGCTGCGCAGCAACTACGGGCAGGTGGTGGTCAACTTCGGCGAACCGATCCGGCTCAACGACGTCCTCGCGCAGAACGCACCCGAATGGCGGGGCGAGGTCGTCTCCGAGGACGAAAAGCCCGCGTGGCTGACCGGCACGATCGACGCGCTGGCGCAGCAGATCCAGGTCAACGTCAACCGCGCGGCCGACGTCAATCCGATCAACCTGCTGGCGATGGCGCTGCTGTCCACGCCCAAGCACGCCATGAGCGAGAGCGACCTGCTGGCGCAGATCGCCCTCAGCAAGACCCTGCTCGACGAAGTGCCCTACGGCGACCGCGTCACCGTGACCCCGCACACGCCGGCGCAGATCGTCGCCCATGGCGAGGAGATCGGGGTGCTGGGCCGCACGGCCCATCCGCTCGGCGACGTGCTCGGCGTCAGCGGCGACAAGGCGGTGCTGCTGAGCTATTTCCGCAACAACGTCGTCCACCTGTTCACGGCCGCGTCGTGGGTGGCCTGCTGCTTCCAGCACAACCGGCGCATGAGCCTGGCCGGCGTGCTGCGCCTGGGCCGCAGCGTGTATCCGTTCCTGCAGGCCGAGCTGTTCCTGCCCTGGACCGAGGAGCAGTTCGTCGACCGCATCCGCGCCACCGTCGAGGTCTTCATCCGCGAAGGCCTGCTCGAACAGGTCAGCGAGGACGACGGCGGCATCCTCGCGCGCAACGCCGGCCAGTCCGACGAAGTGTTCCGCCTGCGCGCGATCGGCCACTCGCTGCAGCAGGCCTTCGAGCGTTACTACATCAC
>JAUIJO010000133.1 GCA_030431185.1 Gammaproteobacteria bacterium
AGTGCGTAGTTGTCGTCGTTGGCAACTATGAGTTTTGCAGCTGGATTTACGAGGAAAGCTACCCCCTCGACATGCGCCAGGCGATTTCGCGACCCCCGTCGAAGCCAGTGCACCCCCGGGAAATCGTCAAACCACCAGCCCGACCAGTATAGGGGCGGGCGGGGCGAACACAATGCCAACCGCGGTCCAGTATCCATCGCGTTTAGCTGCCCGACGGGAAGGTCTGGCGGTATGCTGGCGACGTGAGCGCCGAGGACCCTTCCCGAACCCCCATGCTGGGCCCCGTGCCCCATCGCCGCGGCCTCGTGCTCGCGGTCGGCGTGCTGGTGTTCTCCCTGCTGCTCACGTTCATCGGCTGGCGCTATGCCAGCGAGCGGGAAGCGGAGTCGGCGCAGTCGGAGTTCATTGCGCGCTGCGAGGAAATCACCTCGCTCCTGCGCGAACGCATGGGCAACCACGAGATCGTGCTCAAGGGCGGCGCGTCGTTGTTCTCCAGCCTCCAGAGCCCCACGCCCGTCCAGTGGCGCGCGTACGCGGAGGGCATGAGCCTGCGCCGGCAGTTCCCGGCGATGGTCGGCCTGGGCTACGCGGCCTACGTGCCGCAGGCGCGGCTGGCCGAGCTGCAGCTCGAGTGGCGGGACAACCATGGGAAGCTCCTGGAGGTGGTGCCGCATGGTGACCGTCGCCATTACGGTCCGATCCTCATGCTCGAGCCGAAGACGCCGGCGAACGTCGCCGCGATCGGGTTCGACATGTATTCCGAGCCCGTCCGGCACCAGGCCATGGAGGCCGCCATGGACTCGGGCATGCCCCGGCTGTCGGGTACCGTGCAACTGGTCCAGGATGGCGACCTTCCCACCTCGTCGGCCCTGATCTACGCGCCCGTGTTCCGCAACGGCACGCAGCCCCGGACCGTGGCCGGGCGCCGGGAGGCGATGCTGGGCTGGGTATACATGCCGTTCCGCATCGGGACGTTCGTGGACTCCACGATCAAACCCCGACCGGACGAGTTGGGTTTCACCATCACCGACGTCAGCGACCCTCGGCCGCAGGTGCTGTACCGGTCGGCCCCGCGCGAGGGTGCGGCGGTGTATCGCCATGAGATCGCGCTCGAGCAGTTGGGCCGGCGGTGGTTGCTGCAGTTCGAGTCGCCGGCCGACCGCAGCGCCATACCCGCGGGTGTCATGCGCGGCTGGCTGCTGTTCGGCATCGTCGCCTCGCTCATGCTCGCCACCATCGTCTTCACCATGGCGCGCACCGAGCACCGCGCCATGAAGATGGCCTACCGGATGACCGAGGAATACCGGCGCAGCGAGGAGCGTTTCCGCACCACGATGCTGCATTCGGCGATCGGCAAGGCGCTGCTGGACAGCGATGGTTGCATCGTCGAGGTCAATCCCGCCATGGGGCAGATCGTCGGCCTTCGGCCGGCGGCCCTGGTCGGCGTGTACTTCGAGTCGCTGTTCGAGGACCAGGGACAGGATGTGGTCGAGTGGTTGAACCAGGACGATCTGGAGCGGTCGGTGCTGCGCACCACCCGCCGGCTGCATCGAGCGGGCGACCTCGCACGGCACGCGCAATTGACCTACGTCCGGGTACCGGGAGGCGTGGGCCAGGACGTGAAGGGGCTCGTGCAGGCCGAGGACGTCACCGAGCGCATCCTCGCCGAGGCCCGCGTGCACGCGTTGAACCGCACGCTCGAGGCGCGCGTCGGCGCGCGCACGCGCGAGCTCAGCCAGGCCAACCAGGAGCTGGAGTCGTTCGCCTACAGCATCTCCCACGACCTCCGTGCGCCGCTGCGGGCCATCGACGGGTTCAGCCGGATACTGATGGAGAAGTATCGCGAGGGCCTGGACGATACCGGCAAGGGCTACCTGGACCGGGTGCGGGCCGCGGCGGGGCGGATGGATGCCTTGATCGATGCGCTGCTGCGCATGTCGCGCGTCACCCGGACCTCCCTGAGCCCGGGCGAGGTGGACCTCAGCCGGATGGCGGTGGACGTGCTGGAGGAGTTCGCGGCCGGGGACCCGGCGCACCAGCCCGAGGTCGACGTGGAACCGGGACTTCTGGCCTGGGGCGATCCCACCCTGCTGCGCAACATGCTCGCCAACCTGCTGGGCAACGCATGGAAGTTCACCCGCGGCACGGAGGCGCCCAGGATCCGCTTCGGCGCGCGACGACTGCCCTCGGGAGAACGCGAGTTCTTCGTGGAGGACAACGGCGCGGGCTTCGCGCAGAAACATGTCGAGAAGCTGTTCCGGCCGTTCCAGCGCCTGCATGGCCAGGACGAATTCGCCGGACATGGAATCGGCCTGGCCTCGGTCAAGCGCATCATCGAGCGCCACGGCGGGCGCATCCGCGCGGACGGACGGGTAGGCGAGGGCGCGACCTTCTTCTTCGTCCTGCCGGCCAACGAGGGCGCGCGTCCGGGGTACTGAGCCCGTCGTGCCCGGTCGTGCGGGCAGTACGTGGTGAGCGCCGGCGCCGCGCGCGGCCCGCCGGCCTCAGGCGTCCTTGTTGTGCTGGCGCAGGACCCGCTGTTTGTCGCGGGCCCAGTCGCGGTCCTTGCTGGCGGCGCGCTTGTCGTGCTGCTGCTTGCCCTTGGCCAGCGCGAGTTCGGCCTTGACCTTGTTGCCCTTCCAGTAGAGCGCGGTGGGCACCAGGGTGTAGCCGTCGCGCTCGAGCTTGCCGATCAACGTGTCGATCTCGTTGCGGTGCAGGAGCAGCTTGCGCGTACGCCGTTCGTCCGTGACCACATGGGTGGACGCGGAGATCAGGGGCGTGATCTGGGAACCGAACAGGAACATCTCGCCCGCGCGGACCACCGCGTAGCTTTCCCCGATGTTGGCGCGTCCGGCGCGGATCGACTTCAGCTCCCAACCCTGCAGTGACAGCCCGGCCTCGAAGCGCTGCTCCAGGTGGTACTCGTGGCGGGCACGCTTGTTCAGGGCGATGGTGCCGCTGGCACCGCCCTTTCCTTTATCCTTGCCGCTCTTGTTGCCAGGTTTGTTAGCCATCGCGACATTGTCCCTGAATCGAGTGCGTTAGTGCAGGGGCAGCGCGAACATCCATTCATGCCTACCGTCCGCCGTTCCGCCCTGGTCGAGCATTCCGCCATGCGCATGTTCGCGCTGGTCAATGACGTGGCCGCCTATCCCCGCCGTTTCTCATGGTGCGAAGCCGCGCAGGTCATCGCCGAGGACGACACCCGCATGGTCGCGCGGCTCGACCTGGGCCTGGGGGCCCTGCGCACCTGGTTCACCACCGAGAACACTTTGGCGCCCCCGCACCACATCGACCTCAAGCTGGTCGACGGCCCGTTCCGCAAGCTGTCCGGGCGCTGGGAGTTCCACGCGCTCGACGAGTCGGCCTGCAAGGTCAGCCTGACCCTGGATTTCGAGCCCTCGATGAAACTGCTCGGGCCGGCCTTCACGCTGGGGTTCCAGAGCCTGGCCGACCGGATGGTCGACGACTTCGTGCGCGTCGCCGACCGGGGCGAGTCGTCGTGAAGGTCGAGTTGCTGCTTGCCTGGCCACGCCACCACGAGCAGCGATGGGTGGACGTGCCGGAAGGCGCCACGCTGGGCGATGCACTGGCCCGGGCCGGCTGGAACACCCGGCAGGACGTCGCGGGGCATGCCATCCACGGACGCCGTGCCACGCTGGACACGCAGCTTGTCGAGGGCGATCGCGTCGAACTGCTGCGGGCGCTCGAACTCGACCCCAAGGAAGCGCGCCGCCGCCGCGCCGCGTCTGCAGCGCAGGCGCGCGCCGACGGACCCGGGCCGCGATCCCCGTAGGCGTCAGCGGCGGGGCTTCTTGTCCTTGTCCTTGGCCAGGTTGCGGCCGAACTGCTGGACCGAGTTGTTGGCGATCTCCTCGTCCTGCTCGGGGAAGTAATCGCCGTCCCAGCGGGCGAGGGTGTCGCCTTCGAACCAGAGGGTGAGGTTCTTGGTCTCGGTGCGGCCCCGACGGCCGATGCGCTGGCTGGCCGCATAGTCCCAGCGGTCGGTCTGGTACGGGTCCATGATCGACGGGGTGCCCAACAGCGCCATGACCTGCTGCTTGTTCATGCCGGCCTGCAACTGGTCGACGGCGGCGGATTCGAGCAGGTTGCCCTGGTAGATCGGCTGGCGGTAGATGACGCCACAGCCGGCGGTGACCAGGGCAACGAGGAGAACGGGCAAAAGCTTGCGCATCGGGTATTCACGACTGGCGGATATCGACCCGATGATACACTGATGACCCCGCCGCGAGGCGGTGCCGGGCTGGCATTCATCTGCGGTTCCGCCCATCGACGCACGCGCGTCGGGGACGGGCGCAGCGGTAGCCGACCCTCCGGAGGAAGCACGTCTTTCGCGGGGCAAGGCCCAGTCAATGAACCAGGAGCGACGATGGAATCCCAAGAACTGCGCAATGCCGGCCTGAAAGTGACCCACCCCCGGATGCGTATCCTGGAGTTGCTCGAGCAGGCCAAGCCCCGCCACATGACCGCCGAGGACATCTACCGGCACCTGCTCGACAAGGGCGAGGACATCGGCCTGGCGACGGTCTATCGCGTGCTGACGCAGTTCGAGGGTGCCGGGCTCGTGCTCAAGCACAACTTCGAGTCCGGGCAGTCGGTATACGAGCTCGACCGGGGGCAGCACCACGACCACATGGTCGACATCGAAAGCGGCAAGATCATCGAATTCGAAAGCGAGGAGATCGAAGCGCTGCAGCACAGGATCGCCGCCGAGCACGGCTACGAGATCGAAGAGCATTCGCTGGTGCTGTACGTGCGCAAGAAGCGCTGAGCGGGCGAAGCGCGATGGGCGCGGCAGCGCCCACGGCTTTCAATCCACGTCGGCGAGCAGGCGTCGCGCCGCGGCACGGGCCTCGCGGGTCAGTTCGGCGCCGCCCAGCATGCGGGCCAGTTCTTCCTGCCGTTGCGCGGCATCCAGGCGCTGCACCGCGCTCTGGGTCAGGCCCTCGGCCGAGGCCTTGCTGACCCGGTAGTGGGCGTGTCCCTGCGCAGCGACCTGCGGCAGGTGGGTCACGCACAGGACCTGGCGCCGTTCGCCCAGCGCACGAAGCTTGCGCCCGACGATATCGGCCACGGCGCCGCCGATGCCCGAGTCGACCTCGTCGAAGACCATGCTCGGCACTGCATCCAGGCCCAGCGCGGCCACTTCGATGGCCAGGGAGATGCGCGACAGTTCGCCGCCTGAGGCGACCTTGCGCAGGGCCCGCGCCGGTTGGCCGGGATTCGCGGCGACCAGGAACTCGACCCGCTCCGCGCCCTGCGGGTCGGGCCGGTCGCCCGCGGTGGCCTCGAAGGTCACCTCGAAACGGCCGCCGCCCATCCCGAGCTCGCCGATCAGGGCGGTGGTGTCCTCCGACAGGATGCGCGCGGCGTCGCGGCGCTTCACCCCCAGGGCTTCGGCCGCCCGCTGCCAGCGCTGGCGCGCCTTGCCGATCTCCGCGTCCAGGATCTCCAGGCGCTCGCCGGCCCCGCGCAGGGCGTCGAGCTCGCTGGAAATGGCCTCGCGCTGGGCGAACAACTGGTCGGGGGCGACCCGGTGCTTGCGGGCCAGTTCGTGCAGTCGCCCGATCCGCCGCTCGATCGCTTCGAAGGCGTCGGGGTCGATGTCCAGGTCGCTGCGGATGCGGTCGAGCAGGACGAGGGCCTCGTCGAGCTGGATGGCGGCGGCATCGAGCATGCCGTCGACGTCCCTGAGCCGGGGTTCGTGCTCGCTGACCCGCTGCAGGTCGCCGCGGACGCGCTGCAGACTGCCCGACAGCGAGGGCTGCTCGTCGCCATTCAGCTGCAGCAGGGCGGCCTCGCACGCCTCGATCAGGCCGCTGGCATGGGCCTGGCGCCGGTGGTCGGCGTCGAGCTGGGCGAGGGCGTCGGGCTCCAGCGTTTCGCGCTCCAGCTCGGCGTGCTGGTGCTCGAGCCAGTCGATCCGGTCGGACACGTCACCGCGCGCGGAGAGGGCTTCGCGCTCCTCCAGCAGCGTGGCCCACGCCCCCGCGGCATCCGCCACCGCCTGCCGCTCGGCGCCGGTGCGGCCGAACGCATCCAGGAGTGCCAGCTGGCTCGGGCGCGACAGCAGCGCCTGGTGCTCGTGCTGGCCATGGATCTCGACCAGCAGCGCCGACAGCTCCCCCAGCTGGCCGACCGTCGCGGGGCGACCGTTGATCCAGGCCCGCGAGCCGCCATCGGCACGGATGACGCGGCGGATCTGGCAGGCCTCGTCCTCGTCGAGCTCATTGCGGCGCAGCCATTCGGCTGCGGGCGCCACGTCGTCGAGGCGGAAGTCCGCCACCAGCTCGGCCCGTTCGGCGCCATGGCGGACCACGCCACTATCGGCGCGCATGCCCGAGATGAGCCCGAGCGCGTCCACCAGCAGGGACTTGCCCGCACCGGTTTCGCCGGAAATCACCGTCATGCCGGGTCCGAACTCCAGTTCGGCGGACGCCACGACGGCAAACTGCTTGATGGAGAGGTGTGTGAGCATGGCGCGGGGAAGCTAGCATGAGGGTGGAGCCGCGCCAACACGGGGACCGGGCCGGTGGGGCCTTGTCCCGGAGCGGGTCCGGTCATATGAAGAGTAGTGCAAGCCCGTCGCAACGGATGATCCGCGACGCAGGCAGATGAACGAGGAGGGGCCATGTCGACCAGGCAGTCGGGACGAAACACCGCGGGCGGTCCCGACAAGGCGGCTGCGCTGGGCGACGACCCGCGTGCACGGCAATTGCTGCGGACCCTGATCGGGCGTTACATCCGCGATGGTGAACCGGTGGGCTCGCAGACGCTCGCCCGCCACGCCGGCCTGGACATCAGCGCGGCGACGATCCGCAACATCCTGGGCGATCTGGAGGATGCCGGGCTGCTCAGTGCCCCGCACACCTCCGCGGGCCGCATCCCGACCGCCCAGGGGTATCGCCTGTTCGTGGACTCGCTGCTGCAGGTCAAGCCGCTGCCGCAGGGCGAGCTGGCCCGCCTGCGGGGCGAGCTGCCCCCGGGAAGCGGCACCCAGGCCCTGCTGGGCAGCACCTCCGAGCTCCTCTCGGCGATGACCCGCTTCGTGGGCGTGGTCAGCCTGCCCAAGCGCGAGCAGTTCGCGTTCCGGCGGATCGATTTCGTCCCGCTGGACGCACAACGGGTGATGGCGATCCTGGTGTTCGCCGACAACGAGGTGCAGAACCGCATCATCCAGACACGCCGCCCCTACGAGGCCGGCGAGCTGGAGCGGCTGGCCAATTACCTGAACAGCCGGTTCGCCGGGCGTTCCATGGCCGATATCCGCCTGCTGCTGCTGGAGGAGTTGCGCTCGGAGCGCAGCGAGATGGAAGGCCTGCTCGCGCGATCGATGGAGTTGGCCGAGCAGGTGCTCGCGCCGGCCGGCGACGACATGGTCCTGGCCGGCCAGACGCGGCTGATGGGGGTGCAGGAACTGTCCGACCTCGACCGCCTGCGCGAGCTGTTCGAGGCATTCGCGCACAAGCGCGAGATCCTGCAGCTGCTCGAGCGGACCATCCAGGCGCCGGGCGTGCGGATCTTCATCGGCGAGGAGACCGGCCTGGCGCCCCTGGAGGGCATGTCGCTGGTGTCCGCGCCCTACGGCATGGGCGGGCAGGTGCTGGGGGTGCTGGGCGTGATCGGCCCCAGCCGCATGGCCTACGACCGGGTGATCCCGGTGGTGCAGGCGGCGGCGGACGTGCTCGGCGAGGCCTTCGCCGGCGACGCAGGCTGAGCCCGGCCGGCCGGTCGCGGGTGGCCGCCGCGGCTTGAATCCCGCGTCCGCGACCCCATTGCTGGGCCTGTCGCGGGGATTCGCCGCACGCCGACACCATTGACACGCGCCCCGTGCGCACGGACAGAGCACAGCCACATGACCAACGACCCCATGCAGGACGAACACGTCCCGGACGCTCCCGATACCGCTTCGATCGAAGCCGAGCTCGAGGCCACCAAGGCCGAGCTGGCCACGCTGCGGGAGGAAACGCTGCGCGAACGCGCCGACCTCGAGAACCAGCGCAAGCGCGCCGCCCGCGAAGTCGACACCGCGCGCCGCTTCGCCAACGAGCGCCTGCTGGGCGCGTTGCTGCCGGTCATCGACAGCCTGGAAGCCGGGCTCGGTGCGGCGTCCGGCGACGCCGGCGCGCTGCGCGAGGGCATGGAGCTGACCCTGAGGCAGCTGCTCAAGGTCTGCGCCGACAACGGCCTCGTCGCGGTCGACCCGGTCGGGCAGCCCTTCAATCCCGACCACCACCAGGCGATGAGCATGGTCCCCAGCGCCGAGCACGCGCCGAACCACGTGGTCCAGGTCTACCAGAAGGGCTGGCTGCTCAACGACCGCCTGCTGCGCCCGGCCCTGGTCGTGGTCTCCCAGGCCGACTGACCCGGTACTTGACAGGCCGCGACGGGACTTGAACCGCCGCCAGCCACCCCCAGATAGCAGACATCGGCGGCACGGCCGCCCCGGAAACGCGACGCGCTCCGGCACCAGACAAGCAACCGCTTCAAGCATCAGAGAGGACACACCATCATGGGTAAAATCATCGGCATCGACCTTGGCACGACCAACTCGTGCGTGGCGATCATGGAAGGCGGCAGCGCCAAGGTCATCGAGAACGTCGAGGGCGATCGCACCACCCCGTCGATCGTCGCCTACACCAAGGACAATGAAGTACTCGTTGGCGCCTCGGCCAAGCGCCAGGCCGTCACCAACCCCAAGAACACGTTCTACGCCGTCAAGCGCCTGATCGGTCGCAAGTTCAGCGACGCCGAGGTGCAGAAGGACATCGACCTGGTCCCCTACGGCATCGTCAAGCACGAGAACGGCGACGCCTGGGTCGAGACCGTCGGCGGCAACAAGATGGCGCCGCAGCAGATCTCCGCCGAAGTGCTGGCCAAGATGAAGAAGACCGCCGAGGCCTACCTGGGCGAGACGGTCACCGAGGCGGTCATCACCGTCCCGGCGTACTTCAACGACAGCCAGCGCCAGG
>JAUIJO010000134.1 GCA_030431185.1 Gammaproteobacteria bacterium
CGCGCGGGTACCGAGGTGTTCCATGCGCTCAAGTCGGTGCTCAAGGGCCGCGGCCTGAGCACGGCGGTGGGCGACGAGGGCGGCTTCGCGCCGGACCTGCGCAGCAACGAGGAAGCGCTCGAGACCATCCTCGAGGCCATCGGCAAGGCCGGCTACAAGGCCGGCGAGGACATCCTGCTCGGCCTCGACTGCGCGGCCAGCGAGTTCTTCGACAACGGCAAGTACAACCTGACCGGCGAAGGCAAGCGCCTGACCTCGGACCAGTTCGTGGACTTCCTCGCCAACTGGTGCTCCCAGTATCCGATCATCACGATCGAGGACGGCATGGACGAGGGCGACTGGGACGGCTGGAAGCAGCTCACCGGCGCGCTCGGCAGGAAGGTGCAGCTGGTCGGCGACGACCTGTTCGTGACCAATCCGCGGATCTTCCGCGAGGGCATCGAGAAGGGCGTCGGCAATGCGATCCTGATCAAGGTCAATCAGATCGGCACGCTCACCGAGACGCTCGAGGCCATCGCGATGGCCGATGCCCATGGCTATGCCTCGATCGTCTCGCACCGTTCCGGCGAGACCGAGGACACCACCATCGCCGACATCGCGGTGGCGACCACCGCGACCCAGATCAAGACGGGCTCGCTGTGCCGCAGCGATCGCGTGGCGAAGTACAACCAGCTGCTGCGCATCGAGGAACAGCTCGGTGCCGCCGCCCGCTACGCGGGGCGCGATGCCTTCGTGTCGCTGAAGCGATAGGCCATGGCAGGAACGACGGGCAAGCGCTGGGTGCCGGTGCTGCTGCTGTTGCTGGCAGCCTTGCTCGTCTTCCTGCAATCGATGCTGTGGTCGGGCGAGGGCAGCCGCGAGGCGGTTTCCGAACTCCAGCAACAGGTCGAGCGGCAGACCCATGACAATGCTTCGCGCGAACAGCGCAACGCCGCCTTGTCGGCGGAGGTCGCGGACCTGAAGAACCTGGCGTCCGGCGGCGAGGCGGTCGAGGAACGCGCCCGCAGCGAGCTGGGGATGATCAAGCCCGGCGAGGTGTTCTACCGCGTGGTCGAGCCGGGCGCGGTCGAGCCGTCGGCATCCGGGCCGGCTCCGGCGGAAGACGACGCGCGATGAGCGATGCCGTCTGGGCCTTGGTGCCTGCTGCCGGCCGCGGCAGCCGCTTCGGGGGCGACCGCCCCAAGCAATACCTGGAGGTCGCCGGGAAATCCCTGCTCGAGCATGCGCTCGATGCCCTGCTCGCCCACCCGCGCGTCGCCGGCGTGGTGGTGGCGCTGTCCCCCGATGACGCGTATTGGCCGGGGGGAGAGACCCGCCAGGGCAAGCCGGTCCATACCTGCGTCGGCGGCGACGAACGCGCGGACTCCGTGCTGGCCGCGCTCGACGCCCTGCCCGACGCGCTCGACGACGAAACGCTGGTGCTCGTGCACGACGCGGCACGCCCCAACCTGTGCCTGGACGACCTCGACCGCCTGATCGCCGCGGCGGCCGCGCATGCCGACGGTGCCATCCTCGCCGCGCCGGTCCGCGACACGCTCAAGCGGGCCGGCGTCGACGGCGCGATCGCCGCCACCGAGCCACGGGAAGCCCTGTGGCGCGCGTTGACGCCGCAGGCTTTCCGTCGAGGCCTGCTGGGCAAGGCCCTGCGGGCGGCCCGTGCCTCGGGGGTGCGCGTCACCGACGAGGCCATGGCCGTCGAGCGCCTGGGAGGGTGTCCGCGATTGGTGGAAGGTCGCGACGACAACCTGAAGGTCACCACGCCGGCGGACCGTGCGCTGGTCGAGTTCCTGCTGGCACGGCGCGTCCCCGGCAGGCTGGATGCCGAGGGATAGCCGGATTCCCGATCCGCTGTCCCCGATCACCCATTCCCCATTCCCCATTCGCCCCAGCCCAACCCCGGAGGACCCGCACATGCGCATCGGCCAAGGATTCGACGTCCACGCGTTCGGCGAAGGCGACCACGTCATGCTGGGCGGGCTCCGCGTGCCGCACGATCGGGGCGTGGTCGCGCATTCCGATGGCGACGTCGTGCTGCATGCGCTGTGCGATGCCATGCTGGGCGCCCTCGCGCTGGGCGACATCGGCCAGCATTTCCCCCCGGGCGACCCGCGCTGGAAGGACGCCGACAGCCTGCAGTTCCTTCGCCATTGCGACGCCCTACTGCGCGAGCGCGGCTGGCAGCTGGGCAATGCCGACATCACCGTGATCTGCGAGCGCCCGAAGGTGGGACCGCATGCCGCGGCCATGCGGGAGCGCATTGCCGCGGCACTCGACGTCGGGCTGGACGCCATCAGCGTCAAGGCCACCACCACCGAGTCGCTCGGCTTCACCGGGCGCCGCGAAGGCATCGCCGCGCACGCCGTCGTGCTGCTGGGCGCCCGCTGAGGCCGGCATGGACGCGGTCCTCGATCCACGCCCCGCTGCCTTGCCCCGGGCCCATGGCGACCCGGTGCTGGCAGCCGAGCTGCGCACCTCGCCGGAGGACTTCTTCGTCGAGGAGTTGCCGGGCTTCGAGCCCTCCGGGAGTGGCGAGCACCTGCTGCTGACGCTCGAGAAACGCGGCTTGAACACCGCGTTCGTCGCCCGGCGCCTGGCCGAATGGGCGGGCGTCGGCGAGCGCGGGATCGGGTATGCCGGCCTCAAGGACCGGCATGCGGTGACGCGTCAGCGTTTCAGCGTGCACCTGCCCGGTCGCGAGGCGCCCGCGCTGGAAACCCTGGCGTTCGAGTCGGCGAATGGGGAATCGCTCGCCGTGATCGACAGCACGCGCCACGTGCGCAAGCTGGCGCGCGGCGCATTGGCGGGCAACCGCTTCGTGCTGTGCCTGCGCCGCGCATCCGGCGACCGCGACGCCATCGAACAGCGCCTGCGCGCGCTCGCCGCGCACGGCGTGCCGAACTACTTCGGCGAACAGCGTTTCGGACGCGATGGCGGCAACCTGCACGCGGTCCTGTCGATGTTCGCGGGGCGCCGGGTGGGACGCGAGCAACGCGGGCACCTGTTGTCCGCCGCGCGCTCGAGCCTGTTCAACCGCGTGCTGGCCTCGCGCGTCGCCGCCGGCAGCTGGAACCGCGGACTGGACGGGGAGGTCTGGATGCTCGACGGCAGCCGCAGCGTGTTCGGCCCGGAGCCCTGGAACGATGGCCTGGCCGAGCGCCTGGCGCGATTCGACATCCATCCCAGCGGGCCCCTGTGGGGGCAGGGCGAGCCACGCAGCGAGGACGAGGCGCGTCGGGTCGAGGCCGAGGCACTGGCCGCGGCCCCGGGCGAGGCGCTGATGAAGGGCCTTGAGCGCGCGGGACTCAAGCAGGAGCGGCGGGCCCTGCGCCTCCGGCCCGGTGGCCTGGAATGGACCTGGCCCGAGGAGGACGTGCTCGAACTTCGCTTCGAGCTCCCGCCCGGCACCTATGCCACCACCTTGCTTGCGGAACTGGGCGGTATCGACGACGTCGCGGCCCGCCCGCCCGGCTGACCGTCCGTCGGATCCGTGGAGACCGGCACTGGAAGTTGGTCCCGCGCAGGTATATGCATGGATGGCAGGCCCGGCACGGGGTCGGGCCCGGGGCGCGCGAGCGCCCCTCCACCGGAGGTATCGTCATGAACGTCAAGCTCCGTCTCGTTGTGCTTTCGCTGTCCGTCGCCGGTCTCGCCGCCTGCGCAAGCATGCCCGCGCAGCAGACCGCGCAGGCGCCGCAGCGCGCGTCCAATGCATCCAATGTCATGGACATCGACCAGGAATACGTCGCCTACGTCGAGCGCGTCGCGCGTCGCCGTGGCATCGACGTGACGTGGGTCCACCAGCCCCGCGCCCAGCTCCCGAGGACCGCCGCGGACGAGTGAGTCCGCGTCGCACATCGCCTGGCCCGGTGCTCAGCGCCTGCCAGGGGGCGCAAGCAGTACCAGCACCGCACCCGTGCCGCCTTGCGCGGCCGGTGCGGAATGGAACCCCAATACGTCGCCGCGGTGCCGCAGCAGGCGGTCGACGAGGTTCTTGAGCACGGGCGCGCCGTCGCCGTGCAGCCCCTTCCCGTGGATCACCCGCACGCAGCCCAGCGCATGCCGGTGCGCATCGGTGATGAAGGCCTTCAGTAGGGCTTCGGCCGTGCGTGCGTCCGCGCCGTGGAGGTCCAGTTCCTCCTGCGCGGCGATCTCGCCCTTGCGAAGCCGCTGCCAGGCGCCGCGGGGCAGGGCGTCGCGACGATAGGACAGGGGGTCGCCCGCCGCCAGCGTGGGCAGGTCCTGGCCGCGTCGAAAGGCCTCCCGGGCATCGATCTCATCGAGTTCCGCCATCCGTGCGCGTGGCCGGGGCCGGGGCCGCTCGGGCAGGGGGGCGTGGACCTTGAGCTCGCGGACCGGCCCGATCGCGTCGCGGAACAACGCCGCGTCGTCGTCCGGTTCCGGGGGCGCGGGCGGCGGAGGGGCGGGACGTTTCATGTCGCCAGCGTAGCGCGGCGCCGACAGGGATCAAGTCGCGGGACGTCCGGTCTCGCGGCCGGAAGCAGGGAGGCATCGGCTATCATGGTGGCCCGAGGATCGAGGCCGTCCTTCGACGGCTTCGCCCGCCCCGTTCATGTCCATGCCCGCCCTTGCCGGCGGCATCCAAGGGAGTCCATGCGAGTTCTGGTCTCAAACGACGATGGTGTCGACGCCCCCGGCATCCGCTGCCTGGCCGAAGGCCTCAGGGCCGCGGGCCACGAAGTCCTGGTGGTCGCCCCCGACCGCGACCGCTCCGGTGCCAGCAATTCACTCACCTTGGATGCGCCCGTGCGCGTGGCGCAACTCGACGCGAACACCTGGCGCGTGCATGGCACGCCCACCGACTGCGTGCACGTGGCGATCACCGGCATGCTCGAGATCGAGCCCGACATCGTCGTCTCGGGCATCAACAACACCGCCAACATGGGCGACGACGTCATTTATTCGGGCACCGTCGCCGCCGCGATGGAGGGTCGGTTCCTCGGCCTGCCCGCCGTGGCGGTGTCGCTGAACACCGTCGACCACAAGGGACGTCACTTCGAGACCGCCGCGCGCGCCGCGGTCGAGATCATCGCGCGCCTGCGCATCGACCCGCTGCCCGCCGACACCATCCTCAACGTCAACGTCCCCGACGTACCCTGGAGCGAGGTCGCCGGTTTCGAGGTCACCCGCCTGGGCAACCGCCATCGCGCCGAAGCCTGCGTGCCGCAGCAGGATCCGCGCGGGCGCCAGTGGTGGTGGATCGGCGCGGCCGGACCCGAGCAGGACGCGGGCCCCGGCACCGACTTCCATGCGTTGCGCAACGGCAACATCGCGATCACCCCGATCCAGGTCGACCTGACCCGCTACCAGGCGCTCGAGCAGGTCGCCAGCTGGGTGGGCGGCCTCGCCGGTACCCTCGAAGGGCGGGGCGGGGCATGAGCGTGCGCCTTCGCCTGCAGCCCGAAGCGATCGGCACCGGCATGACCTCCCAGCGCGTGCGCGACCGGCTGGTCGAGCGCCTGCGGGAAGAGGGCATCGCCGACGAACGCGTGCTCAACGCGATCCGCACCGTGCCGCGCCATCTCTTCGTCGACGAAGCGCTCGCCACCCGTGCCTACGAGGACACCGCGCTGCCGATCGGCCATGGCCAGACCATCTCCCAGCCCTGGGTGGTGGCGAGGATGACCGAAGCCGTGCTCTCGGCCCGTCCCGGCAAGGTCCTGGAGATCGGCACCGGCTCGGGCTACCAGGCGGCGATCCTGGCCGCGCTGGGGCTGGAGGTGCATACCGTCGAGCGGATCGGCGAGCTGTTGCGGGTGGCGCGCAAGCGCTTCCGCTCGCTCGGCCTGAACATCCGCAGCAAGCACGACGACGGACGCATCGGCTGGCCGGAGAATGGTCCGTTCGACGCGATCATCGTCACCGCGGCGGCGCCGTCCCTGGTCGATGCCCTGGGCGAGCAGCTGGCCACCGGGGGCGTGTTGATCGCGCCGGTGGGCGGCGCGTCCTCGCAGTCGCTGGTGCTGCTGCACAAGCAGGCCGACGGCACGCTTCGCCGCCAGGACCTGGGGGCGGTGGTGTTCGTGCCGCTGCTGTCGGGGATGATCGATTGAACCCGAGTGCGCGCGCATCCGCGCGCGAGGCCTCCCCCCGTTCGACCGCTCGCATGGAACGCGCATGAGGCTGCCCCGATGAAACTGTTCGGTCCCCTGTACGATCGCTGCCTCGCCTGGGCCGCCCATCGCCATGCACCGCGTTACCTGGCGGTGCTGAGCTTCGCCGAATCGGTGTTCTTCCCGGTGCCGCCCGACGTGATGCTGGCGCCGATGGCGCTGTCCACGCCGCGTCGCTGGGTGCGGCTCGCCGCGATCTGTACCGTCGCTTCGATCGCAGGCGGGCTGATGGGATACATGCTGGGGCATTTCGCGCTGGATGCGATATGGCCGTGGATGCTCAAGCTGGGTTGGGACGAGGCCTTCGGTACGGTCCGGGCCTGGTTTGCCGAGTACGGGTTCTGGATCGTTTTCGTCGCCGCCTTCACGCCGATCCCGTACAAGGTGTTCACGATCGCGTCGGGTGCGACCGGCATTGGCCTGATACCTTTCCTGCTGGGCTCGACGATCGGGCGCGGCGTGCGCTTCTTCCTGGTGGCCGGACTGGTCGCCTGGGGCGGGGCGCGGCTCGAACAGGCGCTGCGTCGCTACATCGAAGTGCTGGGCTGGATCGTCGCCGCGTTGGTGATCATCGCGGTGGCCTGGCTGGAACTGCGCGGCTGAGCGCGTGTCCAAACCGGGGAAGCGGCGCGAAGCACGCGCCGCCCCCTTCACCATGGAGGCCAAGAAACGGCGTATGAGCACGACTTCCCGCACATTTGCCATCGGCATGCTGGCCCTCGCGTTGGCGGCATGCTCCAGCTCGGTCGTCCGCGAAAACGGTTCTGGCAGCGGTCCCGTGACCAGCTCCCGGGCCAAGCCCGGAGCGACGGTGGTCGTGAAGCGGGGCGACAACCTGTACCGGATCGCGACCGACAACGGGATCACGCTGCGCGACCTGGCGGCCTGGAACGGCCTCGCGTCCCCCTACACGATCCATCCGGGCCAACGGATCCGCCTGTATCCGTCCAGTGGCAGCGCGAGCGGCAGCGCGGGTCGCGGATCCACCGCGACGACCCGGGCGCCCACCCGCGGTGCGGGCACCGCGGCCACGGCCTCGACCCCGCCCCCGGCGCCGCCCCGGCCGCCGGTCGACAGCGGCCTGTCCTGGCGGTGGCCCGCGGACGGCGAACTCATCGGACGTTTCGCCGGCGGCGACCCCACCAAGCAGGGCATCGACATCGCCGGCAAGAGCGGTGCGCCGGTGCGGGCCGCGAGCGACGGCGTGGTCGTCTACTCGGGCTCGGGCCTGGTCGGCTACGGCGAGTTGATCATCATCAAGCACAACGACCAGTGGCTGTCGGCCTACGGCCACAACCGCAACCGCCTGGTCAACGAGGGCGCGGTGGTGAAGTCGGGCCAGCAGATCGCCGAGATGGGACGCAGCGGCGCGGCGCGCGACATGCTGCACTTCGAGGTGCGCTACAACGGCAAGCCGGTCGATCCGCTGTCCTACCTGCCGCGGCGCTAGGGCGCAGCCGGCGAAGCCTGGTTCGGCGTAGCCCGGCAAGCGAAGCGTACCCGGCGCCCGGGTAAAGCAAAGGCTGGATCCCAGCGTTCGCTGGGATGAGGGTTTGTGTGGGTTGCCGGACGGGATTCGGCTGCGATGTCGTCGTAGGATGGGTCGAGCCGAAGGCGAAACCTCCCCTCGCTCATCCGTACGCACGACGGGCAATGGGCGATGGGTTTTGCTTCGCGCTACCCATCCTAGGGTTCTGCCGTGTCGTCGTAGGGTGGGTCGAGCCGAAGGCGATACCCACCGTCGCGTTTACGCACGACACACGATGGGTCCTCCTTGCGCAACCGATCCGACGAGGGGGGAATCCCCAAACAAAGTCAAAGGCTTTCGCTCGCTTCGCGAGCGAGTTCCTTTTGTCTTGGCAAAAGGAACCAAAACCGTGGGCTCCATCGGCCGCCGGTCCGGCTTCGCCGCACCGGTCCCCTGCGCGCCTCGGCCGTGGCGGCACGGCGCCCGAACTCGCTTCGCTCGAACAAGGGCGCCTCTCCGGCCGCCACGGCCTGCGGTGCTCGGCAGCCTCAAAGTCGCGAAGGTCAAGGTCAAGATCAAAGGCAAGGGCGAAACACCGCGTAGCCAGCCAAGTAGGGTGGGTAGAGCCGGAGGCGAACCCCACCGTCGCATTCGGCCGAGACACACGTGGGTTTTGCTTCGCGCAACCCGTCCTCCGGGCCGTCAATGCCTCAACCGACGAGGATGAAGCCCGCGACCACGCGGCGGCCTTCGCCGGCCAGGACGTTGAACGTACGCGCGGCGGCGTCGTTGGACATGGCCTCCAGGCCTATCCCGCGGGTCAGGCAGGCCGCCATCACCGCCGGCGGCGGGAACGCCTGGCGGGCGCCGGTGCCGAGCAGGACCACTTCCGGGTCCAGCGCCAGCAGGGGCTCGATCGAGGCCGGGGTCAGCGCATCCACGCTGGCAGCCTCCCAGCCCTCCACGAGCCGGTCCGGCGCCAGCACGAAGCTGGTCGCCAGCACGCGCTCGTTGACCTTGGCGATGGCGCCATCGGCGCCGCGCATCGTGAACGCGTGGTCGGGTTGTTCCAGGTTCAGGGGCATCGGGGCTCGGGGTGGGCGTGCCGGGGTCAGGCGCGGGGCAGGACGATCTGCCGCTTGTCCTTGCTCTGGCGGTAGAAGACGGCCGTGTGCCCGATGCGCTGGACCAGCGCGGCGTGGGTGCGTTCGGCCAGGTCGTCGATCATCGCGTCGCGTGCCTCGCGGTCCTCGGCGCCGACCTTCACCTTGATCAGCTCGTGGTGCTCCAGGGCGTTGTCGATCTCGGCCACCAGCGCGTCGGTGATGCCCTTGCCCCCCACCTGGAGCATGGCTTTCAGGCCATGGGCCTGGCCGCGCAGGA
>JAUIJO010000135.1 GCA_030431185.1 Gammaproteobacteria bacterium
TGTCGCGGGAACGCATCAGCCTCATGCAGGCGACCCCCTCGACCTGGCGCCTGCTGGTCGATGCCGGCTGGCAGGGCGACGCCGGCCTGAAGGCGCTCTGCGGCGGCGAGCCGCTGCCGGCCGACCAGGCGCGCGCGCTGCTGTCGCGCACCGGTTCGCTATGGAACATGTACGGCCCCACCGAGACCACGGTGTGGTCGACCTGTGCGCGGGTGCAGGCCGATGGCGACGGCAGGCCCGACATCCACATCGGCCGGCCGGTGGCCAATACCCGCGTGTGGATACTCGATGCCCACGCAGGGGCATGCCCGCGCGGCGTCCCCGGCGAGATATGCATCGCGGGGGAGGGCGTCACGCTGGGCTACCTGCAGCGCCCGGAGCTGACCGCCGACCGGTTCATCGACGTCGCACTCGGCACGTCGACACAGAACGGTCCGGCCGTCGCCCGCGAGCATGTCTACAGGACCGGCGACCTCGGGCGCTGGCGACCCGACGGCATGCTCGAACACCTCGGCCGGCTCGACCACCAGGTCAAGGTGCGGGGCTACCGGATCGAACTGGGCGAGATAGAAGCCGTCCTGACCGCCCACGCAGCGGTATCGCAGGCGGTCGTCGTCGTCCGCGAGGATCGCGAGGGCGACGCGCGCCTGGTCGCGTATGTCGTCGCCACGCCACCCGGCGCGATGGACGAGGCCGGGCTGAAGTCCCACCTGGCGCAGTCGTTGCCCGAGTACATGCTGCCGCAGCACTTCCTGGCGCTGGACGCCATCCCCCTGCTGCCCAACGGGAAGATCGACCGTGCATCGCTGCCTGCGCCGGTCGCGAGGGTGCAGCCCTCGGCGCGGGTGGCGCCCCGCACCGCGACCGAGACCACCATCGCCCTGGCGATGGCGGAGGTCCTCGGGGTGGAGCGCATCGGCGTCGAGGACGATTTCTTCACCCACGGCGGCCACTCGTTGATCGCCTCGAAGCTGGTGGCGCGCATCAACCGCGGGACGGGGGCGTCGCTCACCCTGCGTTCGCTGTTCGACGCGCCGACCGTCGCGCGCCTCGCGGCGCTGGTGGACGGGGCGGCCGTGGACGGGGCTTCGCCGGCACGCGCGGCGATCCTCCCGCGGGAGGACCAGCAGCGTGCGCCCTTGTCGCCGATGCAGGAGCGCCTCTGGGTGCTGGAGCAGATGCAGCCGGGCCGCATCACCTACAACACCCCGTCCGCCCATCGCCTGCACGGCCCCTTCGACCATGCGGCGTTCGAACGCGCCTTCCAGGCGATGGCGTGTCGACAGCCGGCATTGAGGACGGTGATCCGGGTGGATGACGAGGGGCCGCACCAGTGGGTCAGGGACGACCTCGACGCGGCCTTGCCGGTGATCGACCTCGAGGACGTCGAGCCGTCACGGCGCGAGGCCGTGCTTCGCGAGCGGATGGCGTCCCTGATCGCCGAACCCTTCGACCTCGAGGCAGGCCCGCTGTTCAAGGCGCGGCTCTATCGACTCTCGGCGGACGACCATGTGCTGTTCTTCATGGCCCACCACATCATCTGGGACGGCTGGTCCTTCGATGTCTTCTACGAGGAGATGTCGGCGTTGTACACGGCGTTCCGGAAGGGCGAATCCTCCCCGCTGCCCCCCCTGCGGGTCAGCTACGGCGATTTCTCGGCGTGGTACCAGGAGTGGCTGCAGGGCCCGGAGCTGGACCGCCAGCTGGGGTTCTGGAAACAGCACCTGCAGGGCAACCCCGCCCCCTTGCAATTGCCGCTCGACAAGCCCCGGCCCATGGAGGCCACCGGCGCCGGCGACACCGAGTGGTTGCGCATCGACCGGGCGACCACGGACGCCGCACGGTCGCTGGCGGCCAGCTCCGATGCCACCCTGTTCATGGCGTTGCTGACCGCCTACTACCTGCTGTTGCACCGCCTGGGCGGGCAGCGCGAGCTCGTGGTCGGCCTGCCCGTGCGCAACCGCGACAGGGAGGAGCTGGAATCGCTCATGGGCTTCTTCGTCAACATGTTGCCGGTCCGGGTGGCCATCGACCCCCAAGCGTCGTTCCGGGACCTGCTGTCTCGGGTGCGCGAGGTGGTGCTGGAAGCGTTCTCGCATCCCGACGTGCCCTTCGACCAGCTGGTGCAGGTGCTGGGCGTATCGCGCGACACTCGACACGCCCCGGTCTACCAGTCCACGTTCTCGTTCCAGGACGTCAGGAAGCGCCCGACCCATTGGGACGAACTCGAGCACGAGCACCTGCTGGTGTTCCAGAAAGCCAGCGCTGGCGACCTGGGGCTGTGGTTCCTGGAACATGCCGAGGGCCTGTCGGGCGTGATGAGCTACAACCTCGACGTGTTCACCGCCGCCACGGCGGAGCTGTTCGGGCAACGCTACTGCAGCCTGCTGGCCGCGGTGTTGGCCTCGCCGGACATGCCGGTATCGCAACTCGACGCGCCCTGCGAGGCGGATATCGCGATACCGCGCACCGCCAATGCGACCTGGCGTGCGTTGCCGGCGCTGCCCACGCTGGGCCGCTGGCTGTCGGCGGGACTGGATGACCACGGATCGCGGCCGGCCATCCGCTTCAATGGGCAGCGCCTCGACCACCACCAGCTGCACGATCGGAGCCTGCGCATCGCGGCCTGCCTGCAGGCCCGCGGCCTCCGCAAGGACGCGCTCGTCGGCGTCTGCATGCGACGAGGCCCCGACATGCTGGCCAGCATGCTCGCCGCGCTGCGCCTGGGCCTGGGCTACGTGCCGATGGACCCGGACTACCCGGTCGACCGACTGCAGTTCATGGTCGACGATGCCCGCCTGCCGCTGATCATCAGCGAAGGGGATCTCTGTGACGCGCTGGAGCTTCCTCGCACGGAAGTCTTCAAGGTCGATGCCGAGGCAGCGGCGTTGGCGACGATCCCGCCGCTGCCCGTGTCGACGGACCTCGCCAGTCCGGAGTCGATCGCCTACGTGATCTACACCTCCGGTTCCACCGGACGACCCAAGGGCGTGCAGGTACCCCATCGCGCGGTCGTGAACTTCCTCCAGAGCATGCAGCATGCGCCGGGGCTGGCGGCCGGCGACAGGCTGGTGGCGGTGACGACCACCTCGTTCGACATCGCCGTGCTGGAGCTGTTCCTGCCGGTGGCCGTCGGCGCGGAGATCGTCATGGCCGACCGGGAAACGGCCGCCGACGCCTTCGAGCTGGCCGCATTGCTGGACGCCAGCGAGGCCAGCGTCATGCAGGCGACCCCGTCGACATGGCGCATGCTGGTGGACACCGGTTGGCGCCCGCGGCGACCCTTCAAGGCGCTTTGCGGCGGCGAGCCGCTCGCGCCCGACCTGGCCGCCACGCTCGGCGATTGCTGCGACGCGTTGTGGAACATGTACGGTCCCACCGAAACGACGGTGTGGTCGACGTGCTGGCAGGTGCGCGGCGACGGGGCCGGGATCAGCATCGGCGTGCCCATCGACAACACCACGGTCCACGTCGTCGACGAGCACATGCAAGCCTGCCCGCCCGGCATCGCGGGCGAGATCTGCATCGGCGGCGCCGGCGTGACGCTCGGCTACCTGAACCGCCCCGAGCTCACGACCCAGAAGTTCATCGTCGATCCTTTCGGCGGCGAGGGTGCGCGCAACGGTCCGGGGATGTTGTACCGCACCGGCGATCGCGGGCGCTGGCGCAGCGACGGGCTGCTCGAACACATGGGACGCTTCGACCACCAGGTCAAACTGCGCGGGCACCGCATCGAACTGGGCGAGATCGAGACTGCGCTGATGGCGCACGAGGCGGTCGCGCGAAGCGTCGTGGTCACGCGGGAGGATCGGCCCGGCGACGTGCGGCTGCTGGCGTACGTGGTGGCCGCCGACCGCGGCGATGCGTCCACGCAGGCATTGCTGGAGCACCTGCGCGCACGCCTGCCTGCATACATGCTGCCGCAGCATGTCATCCAGCTGGCATCACTGCCGCTGCTGCCCAACGGCAAGATAGACCGGAACGCGCTCCCCGCGCCGAGCGTGCCCGGACCCGACCATGGCGCCACCGCCGGCCAGGGGGGCGCATCGATGGATGCACCGCGCCAGGCGGTGGAACGGCCGGCAGCTTCGACGCCCGCGGCTCCGGTGCCGGTCGTCGCGGCGCCCGCCCTTGCGGATCCGGCCGCCCGGAGCCCCCGAGTGCGTTATCTGGTGGGAGTGTGGGAGGAGCTGTTGGGCACGAGCGTCCAGCCTTCCGACAATTTCTTCGACCTGGGGGGGCATTCGATGCTGGCGGTACAGATGGCCAATCGCGTGGCACGCGACACCGGCGTGCGCCTGAAGCTGATGCGCCTGGCCAGCCTGGACCTCTCGCAGGTCGCCGAGGCCCTGCCTGAATCAATCGGCGCCGCGCCAGGCGCGGCCAGCGTCCCCGCGGCCGGTTCGCTGATGGCGCGCCTCAAGCGTCGCATCGCTCGTTGGGCGAATGCGCCGGAGGCGCCGGCGCCATGAGCGATCCCTTCTTCTTCGGAGAACCCTCGCGTGCGCTGTTCGGCATCCTGCATGCGTACCACGCGGGACCCCAGCCCGGTCGCGGGGCGCGGCGCGCCTACCTGGTGTGCCCGCCCCTGTTGCAGGACGCGATGCGCAGCCAGCGGGCCCTGTGGCAACTGTCCGACATGCTCGCCGAGGGCCGGTGCGACGTGCTGAGGTTCGACTGGCATGGGACGGGCGAATCCATGGGCGAGAGCACCGACCTGCGCCTGGAGGGCATGCTTGCCGACATCGAGGCGGCGTTGCGGGAACTGTCGCTCGCCTCGCAGCCCGACGTGCTCGACATCGTGGCGCTGCGAAGCGCTGCGCTGCCCGTGCTCGCCCACGCATCCGCCTCGCGGCAAGCCGTGCGGCTGGTCCTGTGGGATCCCGTGCTGGACGGGGCCGCGCTGGTGGAAAACTGGCGCCGGCAGCAGCAGGAGCAGCTGTCGCTCGCCGGGCGTTATCCCCTCGGAGTGCCCGCGATGGAGCCCGGTGAGTTGATGGGATACGACGTCGACGACGCATTGCTGCAATCGCTGTCCGCCATCGACCATGGCCGGGTCGAACTGCCGGCGGGCACGCACGTGACGCTGGCGGCATGGGACGAGACGCCGGACCTCGAGGCGTTCATCGCCCACCAGCGGCGGCGCGGGATCGAGGTCGAGTGCCTGTGGCTGGAGCCCGCCGAGCGCCCGGTGTTCGACCAGCCGCGGATGTTCGAAACCCAGCTCCTGCCGCGCAGGAGCGTGGGAATGCTGGCGCGGAAGGTGGCAGGGGTGGCCGCATGAACGCCGAGATGCAGCCCGTGCCGCTGACCCGGCATCATCGCAACGGCTTGGGCGAGAGCGCGCATCGCTTCGGTCCGGGACTGGTCGGCGTCCTGCACCGGCCCTGCAGCCCCGACGGTGTCGTCCATCCGGTGGCGCTCATCCTGTTCAACGCCGGTCTGGCCGGGAGGACGGGACCGTATCGGGAATACGTGATGATCGCCCGCGCACTGGCCCGGGCCGGCTTCACCGTGTTCCGCTACGACCAGGCCGGACTGGGGGACAGCCCCGTTCCGAGGCAGCAAGGGGGCGACCGCCGCCAGCGCGAGGCCCGCGCCGCGATGACCCTGGTGGGCGCCGAGACCGGGATCATGCGATTCGTGCTGGGCGGGCTGTGCTCGGGCGCAGACGATGCATTCCACCTGGCGGTGGGCGACGCGCGCGTGGTGGGTTGCCTGCTGCTGGACGGCCTGGGTTACACGACACCCGGTTTCTGGATCCGCCATGTGCTGCCCCGGCTGTTCAAGCCCAGGCGCTGGGTGTCCGCGCTGCGCAAGCTGAAATCGAGCGAACCCGGCCTGCTCGACATGCGCGACTTCCCCGGCCAGGACGAGGCACGCTCGCAGCTGGAGGCACTGGTGGAGCGCGACGTGCGACTGTTCTTCATCTACACGTCGGGCAGCTACTACTACGTCAACCACGAGGGGCAACTGGGCAAGGCGCTCGGGCCCGCTGCACGATCACCACGGGTGGAAGTGGCGTTCTGGCGCGACTGCGACCACACCTTCTACCTGCGCCAGGATCGACGCAAGCTGGTGTCGCATACCCTCGACTGGATGGGCCGCATGTTCGGGAGCGATGGGGCGGCACGGCGCTCCAAGGTCGGGCCATGAACCGCGACGCGATGGGCGTGGCGACGCACTACCGTCGCTACGCCACCGGGAACGCGCTCACCCTGCTGGCGGGGCTGGTCTCGTTCCCCCTGCTCACGCGCCTGCTCGACAACACCCAGTACGGGATGTTCGGCTACTACGGGGCCTGGATACTCATGGCCGTCGCCGTGGGCAAGTTCGGTGCCCAGCACGCCATCCTGCGCTTCTATCCGCACGACGGCGGCGCACGCGAGTTGCGCGCCTTCGCGACGAACCTGTTCTACCTGCCGCTGGGGCTCGCGTTCCTCGTCTGGGCGCTGATGGTGCTCGGCATGGTGGCGGTCGATGCGCTGAGCGGCGAGCGTCAGGGCGCGATGTTCTGGCTGGTCGTGGCGATGGCGCCCATGGCGGTGTTCTCCAGCCTGGTGGACACCGTCCAGAAGGTGACCGAACGATCGCGGCTGGTGATGTACCTGCGGGTGAGCGGCAGGTGGATCGAGCTGGTGCTCATGCTGGGGGCCGTCCTGCTGGTCCAGGCCAGTGCCGTCGCGGCCTATTCCGGGCGGTTGCTGACGGCCTTGCTGTTCGGGGTCTTCTACATCATGTGGATGCGCCGGCACCTGGCGTTCTCGCGCTCGGAGATCAACCTCTCCGAGACGCGCGCGGCATTGGCGTTCGGCATGCCGATGGCGCTGAGCGAGATCATTTCGGTGACGCTGGTTTCGCTGGACCGCTGGATGTTGAAGGACCTCACCGGGGACTTCGCGCTGGTCGGCGTCTACAGCATCGGCTCCTCGCTGGCGATGCAGGTCAGCCTGTTCATGAATGCGTCGGTGTTCGAAGCCTTCCTGCCGACGGCCAATCGCGTCTATGGCACCGACGGGGAGGCGGCATTACGCGAACTGAAGGCGCGCGTGCTGATGCCGATGACCTATGCGGCCGCGGGAATGGCGGTATTGCTGGGCTGCTTCGGCAGCGACCTGATCCTCGTTGCCAGCGGTCCCGACAAGGCGGGATCGGGTCCCGTGTTCTCCCTGCTGGCGGTCGTCTGCGTCCTGCAGCCGGTGCTGCTGCTGGCGGGATACGGCCTGCTGCTCGAGAAGCGCTCCCGCACCGTGCTCGCACTCGTTTTCGCCAGCCTGCTGGTGAACGGCGCGCTCAACTACATCTGGATCCCTGCGCATGGGGTGATGGGCGCGGCGTGGGCGACGGTGGCGAGTTCGGCCGCGCTGGGCGTCGCGCATTGCGTGGTGGTCAAGCGGTCGTTGTTGCGATTGCCCGATGCCGTCACCGCGGTGTTCGCATGTGTCGCGGTGCTGTCGGTGATCGCATTCGCCCGTTGGCTGGACCATCAGGGCATGGAGGCGGGCTGGGCCCGGCTCCTGGTGGGAGGAGGCACGGCCGGGACGCTCTACCTGGCCTGCGTGCTTGCACTCGACGCGAGGGTACGCGGGTTGCTGCGCTCACTGGTCCGACCACGCATATCCGGTGTCGCCTCCGGTCCAGGCGATGCCGGTTGAGCGTCGCCGGGCTTGCCCGCGGGAGCGGACTCCATCCGCACGGCACTCGAGGCCGGTGTCTCGGCGGTGACCGTTTCGACCTCGTGGGTCGCAGGCGCCGACTCTTCGGATGAGGCGTTCGCTCCCGCCACCGGTTCGGCGGACGCCGCCAGTGCCGTTCGCGCCCGTTCCGCCGCGGCGATCAGCCAACGCGGTTGCGTGGAGATGAAGCGCCAGGCGAGCGCGCGGGCGCGGGTCGCGATGCTCTCCCGGTCGCGTTCGTGTCGGGCGAGGGACGCGTTGGACATGACGCGATCGAACGCTGCCCAGGCGCGCAGCAGGCGTCCGCCGAGGTTGCCGCTGTTCGCGGGCATGTCGCGCGACCGCTCGGCGACGGACGTTCCCGCGTCGGACCGTGGCGCGAGCGGAGCGCTCTCACTGCTTCCCGAGCCCCGTTGTACCAGTTGCGGCGGCAACGGCTTGCTGATGCTCGGTGGGGGATGTCCGGTCGATACCTGCACTTCGATGGCACCGATGTCGGCGGCGCTCCCCGACGGGCGCGCGTTGCCAAAGAAGTCGTCCGCCACCGCTGCGAGATAGGGCGCCTTGTCGATCAGCGGACTGCCGGACTGCGGCCTGGCGTCGAAGCTGGCAATGGCGGTGGAAGCGAGCTTCGGGTTGCTGCAGACGCTGCCGCTCGGGCACTGGCCCTGCTTGACGTTGTAGAAGAGGTTGCCCGAGTAGGTCAGCCTGGCGCTGGAGTTGTACGCGTAGTGCCCGCAAGTGAGCTCGCCGCTGTTGCCCTGCAGGTCCGAACGCCAGTCGACCTGTCCGACCAGCGCGTTGTTCTGGATGTTGAGGGTCGAGGACGACGAGCCGCCTTCGCTCAGGATCAGGCAGTCGCCCTGGCCGGTGATCGTGTTGTGGCGGATGGTGATGTCCTGTCCCGACACCAGGCCGACCGAGATCGCGTTGCCCAGCGCCCGGCACTGGTCATCGGATTTCATCGAGTCCTTGCCGTTGAAGTACGCGCAGTTGCCGACCACGACCGAGTTCTCGATCAGGGTCTTGCCCAGGGTCTTGAGCTGGTTGCCGGCGTTGCCCACGGCATGGGTGCGGCGCACGGTGACCGAGGAATTGCTCGATCCGTCCATGTACAGCAGGTCCAGGCCGTCGGAGGTGTTGTGGTGGATGTAGGAATCCTCGATCAGCCAGTTGCCGCCGGTCTTGGCGGTGCCCAGGCCGTCGCCATAGCCGCTCGCGGTCTGCGCCCAGCAGGCCCAGGGCGTGCCCGACTGCCATTTCTCGCCGCAGCCGTTC